>VMTI01000190.1 GCA_013791675.1 bacterium
GCTTACTCGTTTTCGATGTCGTCCAGGATATTATTCAGCCATTTTAACGATTCACTGATATAACCCAACGATTCGTTATAATTTTTCTTCTTAAGCGCGGCCTCGGCCTTTAGTGTAAGAGATTCCGGATATGACACATTGACTCCCACCTTCCGGGCGTCCGACGCAAGATCCCCTGCCTCTGCAATCATGGCTTTTATATTATCCTCAAAAAGTTTTTTAACTGAATTTTCCAGTACCGGAATTTTTTCTTCGCATTCTTTCAATTTGCCTTCTATGCGCAGCGCCGAGACCCGCTCCAATATCGCCCGGGGCGATGAGCTGTCCCATCGCATTAAATCCGCTGTTTTAAGAAGCCTTCTCTGCCCGTCAATGCGTTTTTCAAGCGAATCACTTTCTTTCCGCGACGAAGTTATCTTTTGCTCCTGTTTTTTCTTAATTTGTTGTGCCGAAACCGCGACGACATCCCCCGTACGGACGTCTTTTATAACATCCCGGCCCATAATGAGAGCTTCGTAGACAAAGGGGTTTTCCGAAAGACAATCCGTTATCGCGCCGCGCGCTATTATTTTGCTGTCTCTTGATACTACAAAATTGCCGCTGAAGGAAATTTCAGAATTAAAATTTATCCAGATTTCTTTTTCGCCGGTTTTAGAAACACTGCTTGCCAGCTCGCTTATATTACCGGCCGTGACATAGCTCTTCGCTTCCTTTTTTTTCCGCGCTATTCTTTCAGAAATCTTCCCCGCGAAACCCGGTATATCAAATTCGTATTTTAGCGTACTATAAAGAGAACTTCCGGCGTCGCCGCGGGTGAGATAACTCAAATCCACCGTGACGGGCTCAAATTCAAAAGATACTCCCGCCGAAATAAGAATGTCGCTTTCCGCCTCCGAGAGAATACCGCCTTCCATAATTATATTTTCAAATCCATATTTCATTCCCGCGCGGAAACCCGAAGTTTCCGAAGAACGCGCGCCTATGGATAAAGTGAGGTGCCCTATGTTTTCGCTGACGCTTACTTCTGAAACGGACAGCGGAGAGAATTTGTCACCGTTATAATCTATCTTCCCCAAAGAAGCCGTGCGCCACGCCGAGAGGCTGGTGTCCGGCTCACCGGATACATTTGTAAATAAAGACACCGCGCGGCGCAGAATACCCCCGCGAAATTTCATTTCAAAACCTGCCGACGGTAAAACTGCGCTTTGGGCGTCACCGTCAAGATCTTCGCCGGCGGTGATAACGGCCAACCCTAATTTCAGCGAAGCCATTGGCTGAAACCTTAAAGCCGCAGCGTATCTGTAATTGGAATATTCCGCTTCGCCCGCGGGTATACCTTCATTATCATAGGCTTTCAGAGGATCGGACAAATTCATCACCGCCGCGTAAACCGCCAGAGAAAACTTATCCGAAACACGCTGGCCGAAACCGGCGGAAGTAAGATTCAGATTGCCGTACCATTTGGCATACGAAAATTCCATCGCTGTTTTTTCAACGCCTACGAGCGCCGGATTAGCGAAGGCGCCGGCGGGGCCTTCCACAAGAGGGCCGACAGCCGAGCGGGCGGAAGAGGGCACATCCAAAAAATCAAAACAGCTCTTCCCCGGATCTGCCGAAGCAAACACAGCAAAACAAAAAAACGGTATGAGCGCATTTAATTTTTTCATCTTTTTATCATCAGCATGCCCTTGCTCGTACCGTTCACCACCCAGAAATAAAGCCCGGGAGGCACCTGCGAAAAATTCCACACCCATTCATGATTAACAGGGTCGGGTACAACTTTTTCCCTCATCACACATTTTCCCGATATCGTAAAAACTCCGATTTCCGCGGAAGCTCCGAGATTTGTAAAAGTTATGCTGTTTCCCGTGCATGGCACAGGATAGGCGTAAACGCCGGGATCTTTATTCGCGGTGAATGAAGCCGGCGTGAGAAAAAGCCACACCGCCGGGCTTTCCGCGTCAAAAACAACTTCGCCGCCTGAAATATATGATACCGCTTTTTCAAAAGACAGAGACGCGGAATTATAGACATACGGTATTCCGCCTGAAACAGGAATGATTGCCGTTACGGTACCGGGGGCTACCGTAAAACCTCTGACAGAGCCGCTGATTATGTAGGTCCCCGGATACGTTCCTATGAGCACATTATAAGCAGCCAGAACGGCAGAATCTGACAGCGGATTTGAAATAAAAACAAGTGAGGCGGGTGATGAAAATTGCCCCGAGGCTACCGTAACCGACGAGCCGTCGGATGCGAAGAATATATTGTTTTCGAAAGGCGAACAGAGAGTCACAAAATAAAAATATGTCACCGCGCTCATCAGTGTCTCGCCGTCTATGTCTTTCAGCGATGAGGAAATAACAAGTTTATATCTGTGATTAAATTCAAGGCCGGGCGAAACGCTAAATCCCCTGCTGTCCGTTGAAGCTGTCACCTGATATTGATTCGTAGTTAATTTTGTGAGCGCTGGGACGGCTCCAAGATTGTCTCTCGTATCCCATAACTCAACACAATTTGCAGGAGAGCCGGAGCTAATTGTGTCTATTTCTATTTTGAATGTTACATCAAGCGTTGGAGATGTTGAAACGCTTACGGAATTCTCAAATGACGGAGTATTTATAAAATTCGTTCCAGTATAGCACGAAATCTCATTGGAAGTGGAAAAATTCAGCGCCTCATCATAAGTTCTCACCTTTATCCAGTAACGCTCGTAGGGGTCAAGCCCCGTCATTAAGTACGTTTGCTTTTGTCCGGTAAAAACGGGTGATAAAATTGTTTGTGTGGAAACGGCAGAAAAAGCAGCGGCGTTGGAAAAAATAATTTCACAGAAAGCAGCGGAACCTTCCTGCCCGTCATCGCCCTGAGCCGTCCAGGAAATAAAAATCCGGCTTTCATCCCGCCAGAGGGCATATGCGAGATCAGTCACAGGCAAAGGGGGATAAACGTCAACAACCGTGAAAGTCGCTATGTTTGATATGTGAGAGAAAACGCCGTCGGAATTCTGGCTAAAAACAGCAAAATATGTTTCCGACGAATTTCCCGGAGCGGGAATATTTTCTATCACAAAAGTTTCTCCATCACCAGGATTTTTGGGCTGTATCGTGGAAAAATCAATCCCGTATTTTGAGAGCGAATCCACTTCATTCCATAAATCCGTATTCAGCGTCGGGTCAGTTGAATAATAAACAAAATATTTTTTACAGGGGTCAAGTGAAGAACCGCTGTTGTATTTCGCCGGAGCCGTCCATGAGAGCCGGACATCACCGCCAGTGCCGCTGACGCAAAAACCCGTCAGATTCGTGATTGCCGTCGGAGGCCAGGTTGTATAAACCTCATTTGAATAACGCCTTTCATAGTAATAAGTCGTCACAGCCGAAAGGCGCAGATAAGACGGCTGAGTAAGGCCCAAAGCCAAGGCGGAAAAAGTAAAAGGAGCTGATGTCAAAAGAGTGTCATGCCTTTTGTAAATACCGGTCTCTTCGCTCATCCCCGCGTTTTTCCAAACGTTATTGGCTCCGGGATCCCCCCCGGGATAGGTGGAATAAAAAAGATAATAACCGGCAATCGACGGAGACACGTCATAATCCCAGTCAATCTTAATATCATCCCCCGCAATTTCCTTCACAGCAAGATTTTTGGGAAGCGATGGCGGGGCTAAAACATAAGGCATGCCGGCGCTCAAATCAAAAGTGCCGTAAGAATCACCAGGAAACGACGCGGGATTATGACTATCCTTATTGCCGGCAAAAGCAGTCATTCTAACTATATCAAAATTCCCGGCATCATCCGCTTTCACCAGAATGGTGCCGTCCAAATCCGTTCTGTAAATAATGGACTCTATGTCTATCACCCTGCTTATCGCCGTGGCGTCCGGCGGCGGCGAGCTGCGCCCCCCGGTAGGAAGAATAGAATAAGACGGGGCAAGCCACGAAAGAAAAGTCGTATCGTTGCTCGTGGCCGAAGAGCCGTGATGATGCATCTTATAAAAATCCACAGGCCCTTCAGAACTTGATATACCCGATTCTACCGATACCGTGGCATCACCGCCAAAAAGAAAGGATGCTTCGCCCATACTTAGCTTCAGCACAAGTGAGCGGGCATTATCGGATGCGGCGTTATTAAACGCAAGTACCTTGCAGACAACATTGGGATCCCACGCTGTCCCCACATTTGTATCAGGCCCGCTCAGGTACGAACCGACAGAATAATCGGACATCTTATACACCGTGCACGATGCCTGACTGTTAAGCGCAGTCTGAACCGTATTCTGTTCAGTCGTTCCTGTACAATAAAAATTATCAACCGTATAATTATTCAGTACAAGATTCAAACCCGCATAATGATCATCATGCGGATGAGTCAGCACCATATGATTTATTGTCGTAACTTCCAGATAATCAAGAAAATTATCAAGATGCGACGTCGCGGCGGTAGACTGCCCGCCGCCGTCTATAAGAACATTTTTGTCGTCCGGCGTATCAAGAGTTTTATCCGCTCCCGGAAGCTGAATAAAAATGCTGTCGCCGTAAGCACCGTTGCCCCACAGCACGTAGTAAACTCTCATATAGTTTTTGGCGGATGCGGCAGTTGTGAAAACGCTCAGGCATAAAGCCGTAATTATCCAATAGCTTCTTCTCATTGCAATTTCACCGCTTTTTTTTCTTCGCCTCGGAAAAGCCTGGCGATGTTTGCCCTGTGCGAAAAC
>VMTI01000069.1 GCA_013791675.1 bacterium
CACTTTCGGGGCCGAAATAATAGGCGCGGTGTTTCTTTTTTTCAGTTTTCGGCAATTTTATGCCGCGGGAGAAGCCGTCAAAATGGCGGTGTTCCATTCGGTGTCAGCTTTCTGCAACGCCGGATTTTCGCTTATTGATTCAAGCATAAGCATCTTTGCCGAAAGCCCCGGAGCCGTTATTGTGTTCTCAACGCTGATTATACTGGGAGGCATAGGTTTTGTTGTGCTGCTTGACATATTTAATAAGTTGACCGAAAAGAAAAAAAGATTTAAGCTGCACACGCGGCTCGCCATCGGAGTCACGGCGGCGCTTCTCTTAGGCGGAACGCTGCTTTTTTATGTCTCCGAAAAAAATAATACTTTAAAAGACATGAGCTCCGGGAACAAGTGGCTGAATTCTTTTTTTCTTTCCGTCACCTCAAGAACCGCCGGATTTAATTCCGTTGACACTGCCCTTCTTAAACCGTTCAGCAAATTCACGGCAATCGGCCTTATGTTCGTAGGCGCCTCGCCCGGCGGCACCGGAGGCGGAGTTAAAACTGTCACCTTTGCGATTATACTGCTTATAGCCGTCAGCCACATCAGGCGCCGCAGCGAACTAACCGTCGCCGGACGCACCATCCCGCCTTTTTTCGAGCATCGGGCGGTCGCTATAATTGTTTATGCTTTTATAATAATTATGGCCGCCGGCGGAATTCTGCTTTATGCGGAAAATCTTCCATTTGAAGATATTATTTTTGAAGTGGTATCGGCTTTCGGCACGGTGGGCCTGTCGGCGGGTATAACAGCCAAACTTTCTGACGCTTCAAAATACACGCTGATTGTTGTTATGTTTATGGGACGGCTGGGGCCTCTTACCATAGCTCTGGCGACAATGGGGCACAAACAGCATCTTGATATCTCTTACGCGAGCGAGCGGGTGCTGTTGGGCTAAATGGAAAAACAGATTTTTTGTATTGGCAATTATCAATTTGATTTATAGAATATAGCCTTGAGAAGGGGGAAATAAAAATGAGACAGATAGCGATTATAGGACTCGGGAGTTTCGGAAACGCTCTCGCCAAGGCGCTGGCGTCAAGCGGCGTTGAGGTCATAGCCATTGACCGCGATAAAGACCGCATAGAAGAGCTGAAGGAATATGTCACTCTCGCCGTTGCCTGCGACGCCACCGATGAAAAAACGCTGAAAAATATAGGGCTTGGCGATGTGGATCTCGCATGTGTGGCCATAGGCGAAGACGTTGAAGCCTGTCTTCTGACGTCCATACTGCTTAAGAAACTCGGCGTACCCGCAATTTTCAGCAGGGCTGTCACGCCGATGCAGAAAGAAATACTAAAAGCCATAGGCGTTACCCGGGTTATTGAAATTGAAAATGAAATGGGCAAAGAAATCGCAAACGCCATAATCGCTCCGCGTATCCTCAAAAGAGTATCGCTTGGTGAAAACCATTCCATGGCCGAGATAAAAGTTCCTCCGTCTTTTGTGGGAAAAAGAATTTCGGAACTGAATCTGCGTCAGAAAAACAGAATAAACATAGTCGCCATAAAAAGAAACGTTCCTGATATTGACAAGGTAACCGGCAGCAAAACAACCAAAGAAGAAATCGACACCGTGCCCGACCCTGATACTTATTTTGACGAGAATGACATAATTATCGTAGCCGGAACAGACAAAGATATCAAAAACATCTGACGCGAAAAATGAAAAATCTCTACCGCAACACACTGCTCGTTCTTATATTTATCTGCTTTTTATCCGTGACAGGAAGCATCTTTTTTTCAAACGAAACAGCCGTACGTATCTTTGTGATATTCGCTGACACGCTAATCGCGGTCGGCCTGATTTTTCTGGTTCTCTCATTTTCAAAAAAACTTTCAAAAATAAACAATCAGCTTCAGATAGTGGCATCCGGCTCCTTCACCACGGATTTTCCCGAAAAAATAAACAACGAACTGGATATGCTGACATTCAAACTCAGCAAATTGTTCAACAATCTGAATAATTACGACAGGCTGCGGGCAAAAAATGTGGCGAAATCCGCGAAAGCGTATATGGCTCTCACTATGAATATATCAGAACCCGTTATAATGGCCGACTTTGAGGAAAACACAGCTTCACTCAATCCCGCCGCGCAAAAAATATGGAACCTTGAAACCCGCGTCTTTCCGCTGGATGTTGTCACAAAGCACGCTCAGAATATTGAATTTAGAAAATTTCTTGAAAGAGTTGTATCCTCCAACGAGGAAACGGCCGATGTTTCAATATATTTTCCATCCGCGTCACGCAGAGAAGTCTCTGTTAAAGCCGTACCCATAAAAACAATTGACGAAAAAATAATGCTTATTCTGCTTTTTATCACAACCGGTGACGATAAAAAGGAAAACGGTAAATAATTCAGCAACTATAAATTATCCTCCCCCGGAGTTTGGCAAGTATTCTGTTAGAATGCTTGCGTTTCAAAATCCAAAATATACCTGCAGGTTCCAACAGAAATATGGAACTTTTTTGGTATTTTATGTGTCTAAAGAAGCAGGAATATATATTGTTCAGGAAGAAATTCGGAAGTTATGTGTCTAATTATATGAGGCGGTTGACATTCGTAATTGTTCGGAGTAAACTATACAGTAATGAAAAAATATGTATTACTCTCTGTTTTGCTATTATTTACTTATTCCATTGCTTATGCAACTTGGGGGATTCAGACTATTGATTCAGACGGGGATACAGGCTCAAATACATCTATAGTAACAGACTTAAACGGATATCCACATATTTCATATCAATATGGTACAACATGTGATCTTAGAGTATGCAAAATGGAATGGTTCTTCTTGGCAGATAGAAACTGTTGATTCTATAGGGGATGTAGGATACTATACTTCTATTGATTTAGACTCAAATGGATACCCCCATATTTCATATTTTGATGATACAAATGATGACTTAAAATATGCAAAATATAATGGAACATCGTGGGATATTGAGACAGTTGATTCAGCAGGGAGCATGGGGAGATATTCTTCTCTTGTGTTAGATACAGCGGGCTATCCACATATTGTTTATCGTGACGATACCAATAATGATCTTAAATATGCTCAATGGAATGGTGTTTCCTGGAGTACTCAAGCAATAGATTCTATAGGAAATGTTGGTCATTACTGCTCGATAGTTATGGATTCAAATAATTCTCTGTATGTTTCATATCTGGGTGCTGATGCACTACAAGACCTTAAATATGCTAAATGGGACGGTCTTTCTTGGAGTACTCAAACAATAGATTCTATAGGAGATGTAGGATATTATACTTCTATTGCTTTAGACTCAAATGGATACTCCCATATTTCATATTTTGATGAAACAAATGGTACTATAAAATATGCTAAATGGGACGGTCTTTCTTGGAGTACTCAAACAATAGATTCTATCGGGTACTCATATGGAAGTTCAATTGACATAGACTCAAATAATTATCCGCATATAGCATATTTTGAAGATAATAATGAAAACCTCAGATATGCAAAATGGAATGGCTCTTCTTGGGATATTATAACAATAGACTCTGCGGGATCCGTAGGAATGAATTGTTCATTATATATTGATGTAAATGGTGATGTCCATATTTCCTATAAAGATCATATTGCAAGTGGAAGTGATGATAATCTTAAATATGCAAAATGGACTAATAGTCCTTCACTTTCTTGGGTCGGAGAACCAGACTATGCTTCAGATGGGCTTGAACCTGAAACAACTACATTATCACCGTCATTTTTACCGATATTCACCTACAAAGTAAAATACACAGATTCAGATAATGATGCTCCTATGACGGGTTATCCAAAAGTTCATATCTTAAAAAGTAGTGTGGCAATATCAGGTAGTCCATTTACTATGACTGGCACAGATTCAAATTCTTATTCTTCAGGAAGAACTTATACATATCCAATAATGTTAGTTTCCCCGGGAACAGATTACACTTATTATTTTGAGGCATATGATGTATGGAATGCTTCTGCAACTGGAACTCCAACTTCTTTAGTGAATGCACCAGATATCTCTACCCCAACAGTATACTCAATATCAGGATATGTAAAGGATTCAAATGGAACGGGTATAAGTGGAGTTGAAGTCACTTTATACGGCAGTGGGACAAGTGTATATACAACTAGTTCCGGTAGTGTCAAGCATTTTGTGTAAATTGAGCAAGCGCGGGAAGATTAGATTTATTCCCGAAAGGCATACACTTCCAACCCAACTCCATTTTACAAGCAACAAAACATA
>VMTI01000204.1 GCA_013791675.1 bacterium
CTCACCTTAATCGTCTTATACTTCCCATTGTCGCCGAGCGATGACAACGTGATTTCTTTTTCCATGGTGTACGGCACCCCGCTTGCCAGCTCGCCCGTTTTTACTGTCGTCAAAGTTGTCGTGCTCAGCACATCGGCGTCAAAATTGCTTCGGCTTTCCTCTATCCAGTTGACGGCTTCATTGTATGCCATCGTTTTGAACTTCGCCAGTTTTTCCGCTTTTATGTTGTTCATGAGAGTCTGTATGAATGCCAGCGAAACATAAGAAACAATTGTCACGGCAAGCAGCACCTCAATATATGTAAAACCACTTGAGGGGCGGTGCTTTGCAATAAGACATTTTTGCGCACACGAACGCGCGCGAGCGCAATCTCCGCCCTTTGTTGTATTTTTCGATACCGCCATACTATGATTATACAATGAATCCGCGAAAATTGAAACAGTTTTGGCCGCTCAAAGCAGCCTTATAAAAGCGCAGCTTCTTTCCGGAGTCTTATCCCTTCTATATGAAAACATGTTTTCTTCCTTAAAAGTGCAGAGCCCCGAATCGTAAATATTCTGAGGCTTCACACCGGAAGATTCAAGCTGCTGCCTTATTATGCGCTTCAAATCCACAAATTTTTTGCCCTTTTTATCTTTTACATAAATCTCAGGGAAAACATGGGCAAGCTCTTCCGACACCTCAAAATGCCGGAGGCATATACCGGGCCCTATCACTGTTTTAAGCGAAGACATATGCAGGGGGAATTTCTTTCCTATATTATCCATTGCCGAAATTATGATATTTTTTGAAATCCCTCTCCAGCCCGCGTGTATAATACCGGCAAAAGCCGCAGCCACGTCATAAAAATAAACAGGTATGCAGTCCGCCGTAAAAACAACGAGCGCCGCGTTCCTGTCATAAGTAACCATACAGTCAACGCCGTCAAGGGGGCTCGTCGTCTGTATATCCACTTCTTTCATCACAGTGCCGTGCGCCTGTGCGGCATAAACCGGGATAGCGCCCGTGAAATGTTTTCTCACGAAGGCCTCCATATTGGCTGTATCTTTCATATCCCCGCTGGAGCGCAAAGAAAACAAAGCTTTGACCCCCGAGCCGAGGTGCTTAGAAAAATCAATCAAATCTACAAGGTCTGTTTTTCCCATAAATTATTTTGAACGGTACGCGCTTCAAAAATTCCTTTTTATTTTCGGATTTGCGGCTTCATCCTCCGCGCTGCTAAAACCCGTAGCGGCGGTGGTCGTATCAACACCCCTCATATAGAGCCTGAATTCCTCAGGGTTGGTGGAAACACCCAAAGCGTCTTCCTCACTTATAATATCTTTTTCGCAGAGGTTAAAAAGGTCCTGATTAAAAGTCTGCATTCCGTAATAAGAGCCTTTTGCCATTAAATCGTATATTTCCGAAAGAGTGTTTTCGGCAATAAGTTTTTTAACCGCCTCGGTGTTAATCAGTATCTCGCACACCGGCACCATATGCGAGCCGTCTTTGCTTTTCATAAGCCTCATGGAAATGATTGCGCGCAAGCTTTCGGAAATCTGTATGCGCATCTGGTTCTGATGCGACACCGGGAAAAAATCAATTATCCGCGATATTGTCTGATAGGCGTTTATGGTGTGAACAGTGGAAAAAACGAGATTTCCGACTTCCGCGGCGGTAACTCCGGAAGATATGGTATCTAAATCGCGCATTTCGCCTATAAGTATGACATCGGGGTCTTCTCTGACAATATTCTTCAGAGCTTCCGCATAGGAAAGCATATCTCCGCCCAGCTCACGCTGCGTTACAATTGATTTGTTGTCTTTAAAAAAATATTCTATGGGGTCTTCCAGCGTTATAATGTGAGCGTGGCGGGTATTATTTATGTGACTTATCATAGCCGCGAGCGTAGTGGATTTACCGTGCCCCGCGGGCCCGGTCACCAGCACAATGCCGTCGTTGGCTTCGGTTATTTTTTCAAGAGAAAGAGGCAAGCCGAGCGATTCAAAATCCGAAGGGGCGTCCGGAATAGCCCTGAAAACAGCCGCGACGGTGCCCCTCTGGTAGAAAGCGGCGCCGCGAAAACGTCCGAGCCCTGCCACCGAATACGAAAAATCGCACTGAAGTTTTTCCCTAAGGTCAGCGGCGCTTTTTACATCCAGCACATCAAGGATATTTTCGGCAATCTCATCTTTTCCCATGATAGGAAAATCTGTCCTTACGAGATCTTTTTTAATTCTCAAAACAGGCGGCAGGCCCGCGCGCAGATGCATATCGCTGGCGCCTCTTTTAATCATTTCCTCAAAGAGCTTGTTAATTTTCATCAGAAAGTTTTTTTCCTCATTGCCGGCGGCACATCAACAGCGTCCGGCTCGGCCGATGTTGTAAGCTGCGAATCAAAATAATCCGGTTTTGTTTCTCCGTGTTCGGATTTTTCCTCAAAATTTGTCGCCACAACCGTGACCTTAACTTTTTTGTCTAAAGAAGAATCATATGTCTGGCCGAAATAAACATGGCAATCTTTTGAGATTTCCTTTTTCACAAGATCCATCGCGTCGGACACCTCAAACATCGTCAGATTTTTGGGATTTCCTGTTATGTTCACCAGAATACCCCGCGCGCCCGCTATGGAAATATTCTCAAGCAGAGGGCTGTCCATGGCGCGGCTTATAGCGTCTATCGTTCTTTTTTCGCCTTCCCCCTCGCCTATTCCCATAAGAGCTTTGCCTGCGTCTTTCATTATAGCCTTAACATCCGCGAAATCCACCTGTATGATGGACTGTGAAGTTATAATATCGGTAATGGCCTGAACGCCCTGGCGAAGAACATCGTCAACAGTGTTAAACGCTTCTTCTATCAGCGTGTCTTTATTTATCAATGTAAAAAGTTTCTGATTGGGAATTATCAAGATCGTGTCTGCCGTTCCCTCCAGATTTTTAAAACCGGCTTCCGCCTGCTTCATCCTGACAGCCCCCTCAAAGCTGAAAGGCTTCGTGGCTATGGCGACAGTCAATATTCCCATTTCCTTGGACATTGCTGAAAAAACAGGTGAGGCGCCCGTTCCCGTGCCTCCGCCCATGCCGGCGGTAACGAAAACCATATCAGCGCCGTCCAACGCTTTTCTTATCACGTCCCTGGATTCTTCAGCCGCTGTCCGGCCTATTTCGGGATTCCCCCCCGCGCCAAGGCCTTTTGTGCTGTCTTCGCCAAGCTGTATTCTGTATGAGGCGAGCGACTGCTTCAGAGCCAAAGCATCCGTGTTAGCGGCTATAAATTCAACGCCTTTTATATTTGAATTTATCATTCTGTTAATGGCGTTGCAGCCGCCGCCGCCAACGCCAATAACTTTTATTCTGGCTCTTAAATTATCATCAGCTTCCAGTCTAATCATTCTCTACCTCCAGACTTATTTTCATATTTGTAATTCTAAGAAATTTAGCGGGTTTAGTAAATGAGCAATTGTGCTTGGCTACAATGATACTGAACACAAAAAGGAAAAGCCACTTGAAATAAAGGATTATGAAAGGATGGTAACAAAGGTCTGGAAAAAAAGCAGGAAACCTGCCAAAATCAGGGGCA
>VMTI01000258.1 GCA_013791675.1 bacterium
GGTGCGGGCCGCTATATTGTCCACTATCCTGGATGAAATATAATAACTGACGCCTATCGCCAGCAGAACCGCTATACTGAAATATATAAGCCACTTAGTGGCTATCATGTTCGTTTGCTGACGCAGCACCTCTATTTCCTCTTTTCTATCCGATATTTCTTTTTTCTGTTTTTCAAGCTGAGCCAGAAGGTTTGTTTCTCTTGATTCCCTTGTCTCTTTCTCCTGATCCAGCTTTTTGTTGTATGCTTCCTGCTGAGCTAGCCTTGCAGCAAGTTCATCCTTTTTTCTTTGTTCGGTGTGAGATGCGCGGGCGCGGCTTTCAGCGTTTTTCTCATCGCGTTTTTTTATTTCCCCGGCTATTTTCGTCTTTGTATCCTGCGCGTCCTTAAGCTCCGGATAATATTCCAGAGCTTCATCGGCTATACGGAGAGCCTGCTCCAGTTCGCCTTTTTCCGCAAGTTCGGAGGCCCGCGAATTAAGCGCCCGCCCTAAAAGGCCCACGGCGCGGAGATTGCCCGGATCCTGCGATACAACTTTCTTTAAATCATCTATCGCCCCTGTCCAGTCCTTAACGAGGTATTTGTCGGCCGCCCTGTCAAAAATTTTTTCCAGTTCAGGCGGAGTCGCAGCGTAGGAAAGAGCCTCGAACTTAGCGCAAAAGAAAGCGGCCACGGCAAAAAATAAAAAAAATCCTATAAAAATGCGCGCCCCACCGCGGACACGGCGCACCCGGCCTCGGGCACTATGTATTTGTTTCATTGTTTTCATATCCATAAATCTCCGTCTGCGAATTTTAGCAATTTTATTTCTGTTTTAACAGACCTCCAATAGGAACCGTCCCCATTGGCCTTTTCAAAAACCCGCTGTGCTGTTTATCATATACACGCCGAGGCCGATTACGGAAGAAAAAACCAGCGATAAAATTCCTCTGTAAAGAGGCTGCTTTTTCATACCCGAAAGCCTCAGCAGAAAAAGGCATGGTATCAGAAGATAATAAAGACCGCCTTTCATTATCAAAATAACAACAAGAGCTCTCTCAATAACGCCATAGCTCCTTTCAAATCTGTTCAGTGCGTCAATCTCCACTTTATAAACGCTCTTATCCATATAATAAAGCAGCACCACGCCGCCCCAGCCAGCGAGAACGGCGGCTGAAATAACGTTTATAAAAGCGGCGTCGTTGTACAAAATCAGCCAGTCAGCAGGAAGCAGGCTTCCGTAATAAGCGGCGGATGAGGAAAACGAAAACAAAAGCGCGGCGCAAATGAAAATAACATGCAGGAGCTGGTCAATAAGAAAGTAGGATATTTTATCGTCTTCCGGATTTTTCCAGAGATTCACTTTAATGTAGTCCTGAACGCTGTGAACAGCAATAAGCAGAATTATATAAACCCAGAAAGAAAAAGATTTCAGGCTTCCAAGAAAAAAACACACCGTCACAGCGGCATGTATGAGGCTGTGCGCAAGACAGCCCTTGTAACTTCTCTTCTTCCATGCGAATACCGCGTCAAACTGCAGCGGAAAATCCGCTATGACATGCGCCAAAAAAAGTCTCGCTAAAGCTGCCATTTTTTCTCCTGAAGCCGGCTCTTCATAAGCTCCTCCTGTTTTGTCCTCAAATTAACTATAACGGGACTTATCATATTACAGACAGTGCCTATAAGTATCCTGTCCTCATGCCCCGGGGCATTTTCCGCGGCAATCCCTATAAACCCTATGAGGCCGTTTTCATCTGTTATGGGAGCAAAAAAGCACAAACCCGGAACATCCTTTATATTTACCGCAACAACGCTTTTCCCCTCACTGAGCTTTGCGATAAAAGACGCTTCGCGGGGAATGGATTGCGCCGCGAGCTCCGCGGAAACGCTTGAGACGAGATCGTATTCCTCATCAAACATGTTGTACATATACAGCGCAGCTCCGGAAACCGGCATGGAATCAATGATTTCAGAAAGGATTTTTCCCGCAAGCTCTTCCAGAGAACCGCAGGTAGTCATAATTCTCGCGGTCTGATAAAGCATCGTAAAATATCTGTCCATATTCCTCAGCCGTGCCGAAGATATCGCCAGCATCTTCATGAGAATGCCGAAACTTTGCCGGGGCTTATCCGACAAAAAATTCTCAAACGCTCCTCCTCTTATGCCGAGAATATCGCACTCTTTTGAAGCAAAAGCGAACGCTGACCTGGGAGCGTTTTCAAAAAAAGACATTTCTCCGAATAAATCGCCTTCACGCAGAACGGCTATTGTCTTAAACCCCGATGATATTTTTTTCCTTATACTAACCTCTCCGCTTATGAGAAAATAAATGTCTTTGCCGGTATCGCCTTCGGAAAAAACCGCTTCATCCTTACTATATTTCCTGATTTCGGAAATCGCCGCCAGAGCTTCCAATTCATCATCCGCGAGCTGCGCGAAAAGAGGGATGTTTTCAAGTTTCTTTTTCAGCATCAGAACTTCCTCACCTTTTTTTCAGTCTCTGCGGCGGCTTCCGCGCCGGAAGCCTGCCCTGTCGTTTTTATTTTAATTTTCAGGTCATTGGGGTTATTGCTTATCCCCATCGCTTCTTCCACGCTTATTTTATCCTCGTTTATGAGACGGAAAAGCGACTGATTCAGAGTGGCCATCTTGTAAAACGAAGCCGAATCCGCGATAAACTGCTGTATTTTTCCCGCCTGATTCTCTTCTATTGCTCTGGCAATAACAGGCGTATTTATCATTATTTCATGAACAGCAACGCGCCCCTGCATGTCTTTTTTACGGCAAAGCCTCTGCGAAATAATAGCCACAAGCGAAAGCGCGAGCTGATGGCGCACAAAATCATGGCCGTCGGGCGGAAAAGAATCAACTATTCTTTCTATTGACTGTTTAGCGTCGTTGGTGTGAAGCGTGGAAAAAACCAAATGGCCGGTTTCAGCGGCAGACAAAGCTATTGAAACGGAAGCGGCGTCCCTCATTTCACCGATAAGAATAACATCCGGATCCTGCCGCAGGGCTCTTTTGAGCGAACTTTCCCATGAGGCGGTATCCATATCCGATTTCGCGCTGATTCACAATACACTTGGCGTCTTTGTGCACAAATTCTATAGGGTCCTCCACGGTTATTATGTTGAGTTTTTCGGTCTGATTTATTTCGTTTATCATCGCCGCGAGCGTCGTTGATTTACCTGAACCCGTGGGGCCGACGACAAGGACAAGGCCGTTTGGCTTCTTCACTATTTCCTTGAGGACTTCCGGCAGCCCCATTTCATCTATGGACGGTATGTTCTCCGGTATAAGACGGAAAACCCCGCCCGGAGCGCTTTTCTGAAAAAAAAGATTTCCCCTGAATCTTCCCATCCCCTCAATCGCCACGGCGAAATCATATTCCTTTTCCTCAACGAAGCGGAGATATTTTTTTTCACCGACGGCGGATTTAAAAATCGCTTCTATATCCCCGGCGCTGAAAGGCGCTCCTTCACTTTTTGTTAATTGCCCGTCCATTCTGTATATGGGCGGCTGACCGCATTTTATATGCAGGTCGCTTCCATTAAGCTCCACAAGTTTTTTGAGATAATCGTTAAGTTCGCTCATACGCTCTCTCCTTAAAAAGGACGGCGGGCTGCGCCTGAAGCTCCCCCGGGCATACCGCCTGACATTCCGCCGCCCACGGAGGCGGATGTCATATACTGTTTCAGCATTTCCGGATTGCCGGCTTTTATCAGCGCGGCCTCCTTGGTTATTTTTCCCGCCTTTACAAGCTGGGCGAGCGCTTTGTCCATGGATATCATGCCGTATTTCATTCCCGTCTCCAGCGCGCCGTAAATCAGATGCGTTTTCCCGTCTCTTATGAGATTGGCTATGGCCGGTGTAACTATAAGAATTTCCCTCGCTGCGACACGCCCTTTGCCGTCGGGCGTTTGCAGAAGCTGCTGCGTTATTACCGCTTTAAGCGTCACGGAAAGCTGCGTCCTCACCTGCGCCTGCTGGTGACTGGGAAAAACGTCTATTATTCTGTCAACCGTCTGGGGAGCGTCGGTCGTGTGAAGCGTGCCGAAAACAAGATGGCCGGTTTCGGCAATTGTCAAAGCGGCGCCTATTGTTTCAAGATCCCGCATTTCACCGACGAGCACAATGTCGGGGTCTTCCCGCAGCGCGGCGCGAAGGGCGCTTGTGAAACTGCGTGTGGAAGCCCCCACTTCCCTCTGCGTAAAAACACAGCCCTTTGATTTATAAACAAATTCTATCGGGTCCTCTATGGTGAGAATGTGCTCTTTTCTCTCGCCGTTAATTGTATTAAGCATCGCCGCGAGCGTCGTTGATTTACCCGAACCCGTGGGGCCGGTGACTAGCACCAGCCCTCTGGGATATTTCATGCATTCCATCATAGCTGGCGTGAAAGCCAGGGCCTCCGGGGAAGGAATATCCGAAGAAATGACTCTCATCACCGATCCGACGCCGTCTTTCTGCATAAGAACATTCACCCTGAAACGGCTCACGTTCTCTATCTGAAAAGAACAGTCAAGCTCAAAGTTTTCCTCAAACTTACTTTTCTGGTCGTCAAGAAGAATTCCGTATATAAGCGTCTTTGTGTCATCGCCCGAAAGAACGGTGTCCTTATACTCGGGAAGAGGCATCATTTCACCGTGCTTCCTGACCATAACCGGTTTTGTCGGCACCACATGAATATCGGAAACTCCCATTTTAACCGCCGCTGTCAGAACATCTATCATATCCATAAAAATAACCCCCTATAAATCAATAAGCTTATAAGACAAATCCTTTGTTTCAAGAATAACAACAGATTTCTTGCCCAAAAGCCACGACCCGCATTCCCCCGGATTTATTATAAGCGTTGCGCCGGACTTTCTTATGTCGGTTATGTGCGTGTGGCCGTATATTACAATATCATAATTTCCTCTGCCGGCTATTTCCTCCACAAAATCCGGCACATGCACCATAAATATTCTTCTGCCGCCGCACTCGCCGGAGTAAAAATCATAAAATTCCGCGAGGCCTTTAAATTTTTCTTTGAGGTATTCTCTCTCTCCGTCATTGTTGCCAAAAACAGCTGTGAGGGGGCATTTGAGTTTTTTAAATTCGGTATGCGTTATCGGAGAGATAATATCTCCCGCATGAAAAACCCTCTTCACCTTCTCATTGTTGAATATTTTCACGGCCACGGCGATGGCCGGCATATTTTCATGTGAATCCGAAATAATTCCTATCTTCACATCTACCTCATTTTCACAATTTCCGAGGCGCGCTTAAACGCTTTCGCCAGCACCTCGTCGGGATCCGCAAAGCGCGCGGAACCGAGAATTTCCATCATAAAAACGCCGTCAAAAGAATGCGAAAACAAAGCCCGCGAAAACTTATCCCAGTCTATGTTTCCTGCGCCGGGAGGAAGATGAGACGAATAATCGCCCGAATTGTCCGAAACATGCAGGGTCATCAGGCGCTTCTCTATTTTTCCAAGATACTCATCCGGTTTTTCTATGAGGTTCGCGTGCCCCGTATCAAGGCATATCCCCATGTGTTCTTTCGGGAAATCCTTTATGATCTCCATGAGATCCTGCGCCCATCCTCCCAAAAGGTGAGGCGACGGATTTTCACAGGCTATTTTGACTCTGTGGAGCATGGCATTTTCAAGAATATCGGCAAGGCTTTTTTTAATCTGTTTGATTTTCTTTTCTACAAAATTTTTATCCGTAAGAGGAAGCGCCTTAACAGCCGGATGAATGATAAGATGATCCGCCTTAAAAAATTCGCACAACACGACCGCTTTTTTTATCTCACTGACGGCTATGCTTCTCTGTATTTCATCTACCGATGATATATCAAGATTCTCGCTGAAAGGCGCGTTTATAGAGCAAATATTAATTTTTCTGAGAGACACAGCGCTTTTGATTTTAATCAGCACATCTTCATTGTTATAATCGAAGTGCGTGTTTTTCCCCCAGTCCCCCGACCCCGCCCATAACTCTATGTTTTTGAAACCGGCTCGCGCGAATTTATCAAGGCATGGAAAAATATCTTTATGATAAAAAAGTCCGGTAGATATTCCTATTTCCATATTCTATGTTCTCCCGAAAGACTTGTTTCCGGATTCACGTATAAGTTTTTTGTAAAGACTGATATAACGCCGCGCGGATTTTGTCCACGAAAATTTCTGCCTCATGCATCTCTTGACCAATTCCCGGAAGCGGCCTGGACTCTCATAAACTTTTATGGCTTTGCGCA
>VMTI01000086.1 GCA_013791675.1 bacterium
CTCCGGTTCTATAGCTTGAAATCTCAATTCCGTTATCGTTATATCCGCTCATGCCGACGGAATATGATAACGCGTTTCTTTCGGATAATTGATGCTGAAATCCGATAGAACTGCCCCAGCCGTAGTCAACACCAGGTTCATCAAATGTGACAGAATTACTCCATCGCAACAACTTGGTCTTAGAAAATAATTTCTCAACATCAATCTGCGCCGTTTTTTTCCAGCCCACGGTACGCTGCCATATTATATTTCCTGTAAACCGGGCTTGAGATGTGAATGTTATCGGAAAAAGACGTCTGTAATGGGAGCTTACGTAAGGGGCCAGCGGGATTTCAGCTTTCATGCCCGCGCCAAAATGCAATTTTGAAACCATTGTATAAATAACATTGTATCTCAATCCGACGCGAACCCGGTCAACTTCCCTGATCTGTTCAAAACCGGTTTTCGCAAGCTCGCCGGGCAAAATATCAACCGTATCTTCATTTTCGTCCGTAATAATCAGCTTTAGTTTTTTCTTTGCTTTCGGTAGCCGTATGTTCGCATGTAAAAAAGTACGGATATAAGCCTGACCGCCTTCTTCAAATCTTAAATCACTGCGCACCCTGAGATCCGATGTCACCGGATCTTCATCAAGAACTCTTCCATCGCTGAAAAAATTATCAAACCATGCTACGGGGGCATACATTTTTTTTGATATAAAGTCATGCGTATAATCCAAGAAGTCTAATTGTAAATCAATGTCATCTGATTTCTCCCGCGGCATTTCAGCGGCGGCTGCATTAAATGAAAGGCATGCGCTTAAAAAAATATATGCGCACAAATGGCCAAGCAATCCTAAAGATAATAATGCTGATTGTCTCCCGCTAAACAAACCGGCGGATTTCAGGACAATTTCTTTTTGAATATTTTTGTCAGGCTTTCCGCTATTTTGTTTATTTCTTTATGGGAAGGGCCTTCCACCATAATCCGCAGAAGCAGCTGGGTTCCCGAATATCTGATAAGCACTCTGCCACGGCCCTCAAGCTGGGCCTGCGCGTCGTCATAAGCTTTTTTAAGTTCGGGCACCTTTTTGAAATCAGCCCTTTTTCCCACAGGCACATTGATGAGCACCTGCGGATATCTTTTCATAACTTTTCTTAAGACGGAAAGTTTCTTTTTCTTCTGCCTCATCACGGAAATAAGCTGCAGCGCCGTAAGGAGTCCGTCGCCGGTGGTGTGGTGGTCAAGCATTATAATATGCCCCGAATCCTCGCCGCCGATAAGCGCGCCCATTCGCTGCATTTCTTCAAGGACATATTTGTCGCCGACCCGCGTCATACGTATTTTGATATTTTTTTTCTCGCAGTACTTGCGTAAACCGTAATTGCTCATGACCGTGCCCACTATGCAGTTATTTTTAAGTTTTCTTTTTTCTTTCAAAAAATCGGCGAGCAGCGCTATTACTTCATCCCCGCTTACAATGCCGCCTTTTTCATCAACCGCTATAAGCCTATCGCCGTCGCCGTCAAAAGCAAGCCCCACATCGGCTTTTTCTTTCAGAACCAGCTGCGACAATTTATCGGGGTAAAGAGAACCGCAATTTTTGTTGATGTTGACGCCGTCGGGTGAAGCGCCGAAAACTTTTACTTCCGCGCGTAATTCACTAAACAGCATAGGCGCGATTTTGTACGTGGCGCCATTGGCGCAGTCAAGCACGATTTTCATGCCCTCCATAGAAAAATCCTTCGGCAGAGTGCTTTTAAGAAAAACTATGTACCGCCCGAGGGCGTCTTCAACGCGCACATTTTTTCCTATTTTAGCGGCCTTCGGAAGCAGATGATGAATATTCGCGGATATGGCCGTTTTTTCTATCTCTCTTTCTCCGGCATCGCTAAGTTTCATTCCTTCCGAATTGAATATTTTTATACCGTTATCCTCATAAGGATTGTGCGACGCTGAAATAACCACACCCGCGTCGGCGTTTATGTTTTTCGTCAGAAACGCTATGCCGGGCGTCGGCATCGGGCCCACCAGCAGAACCTCGCCGCCCATCGCCGTTATGCCGGCGGCAAGAGATGTCTCCAGCATATATCCGGAAAGCCTCGTGTCTTTTCCTATTATTATCTTTGGTTTGTGCGATTTGGTTTTTATCAGATAATGCGTAAGCGCTATTCCCACTTTCACTATATGAAACGGCGTCATGGGGCTTTTGTTGGCGACTCCTCTTATGCCGTCTGTTCCGAATAATTTCATTTTCTCACCTCCAGGCAAAATGCGTCTTTCTGTTTTATTATTGTGTTCGCTCCATGCGCTCCGATAACGGTTGTGTTGGGGTAAATCAGACAGTTCTTCCCCAGGATAGTTCCCGGCATCATTACCGAATTACATCCGGACGAAACGCCGTCGCCGAGTATGGCGCCGAATTTTCTCAAACCTGTTGATATTTTCTCTCCGGCAGATCCTCCGATCCGCACATTTATTATGTCTTCGGTGAGTTTAAAATTGGCGAGCTTTGTTCCGGCCCCCAGATTAACTTTCCCGATAACGCTATCTCCTATATAAGCGAAGTGCCCGGCCTTACTGCCGCCTGTCATTATCGCGTTTTTCATTTCCGTGGTGTGGCCGATAACGCAGCCGGGGCCCGTTATAATCTTGCCTCTTATGTAAGCTCCCTGACGCACCTCGGTTTTTTCCCCTATTATGACAGGCCCTGTTATCATGGCCCCGGGCTCGACGACAACTCCGGCGCCAAGCTCAATTTCGTCATCCATAAGAAATGCCCCGGCGTGCACAACGGCGCCATTGTCCAGAATTTTTTTCCCGCTTATAATATCTTTTCCGTTTCTGATTCCGCTCACATTGGGCTTTATGTGTTTTTTTATGTAATCACCTATGAGCGGCAGCACTTCCCATACCATTTCAACATCCTGAAAAATCTTTCTGTGAGAAAAAACGCTCAGGTCAAAAAAATCTTCGGCTTTAAAAGTCAATGTTCACATCCTGTCTTTCTCTGCTTGATATCTTGAACATCTCAACATCTTTATATCCCACGAAAGATGCCAGCAAACCGTCCGGAAGCTGGTGTATTCTAATGTTGTAAACATTCACCGTGTCATTGTAGAATTCTCTGCGGTCGGCTATCTGATTTTCTATCTGCGTTATTCTGCTTTGCAGATGCGCGAAATTTTCGTTCGCCTTAAGCTCCGGATATTTTTCCGAAAGAGCGAAAAGTTTTCCGAGTGCGCCGCTCAGCATATTTTCGGCAGCCCCCTGTTCGGCAACGGAGCCGGCATGAATACACGCTCCCCTGGCTTTTATGACATCTACAATTGTTGATTTCTCGTGCTTCATATACCCTTTTACCGTTTTAACCAGCTTGGGGATTTCGTCATATCTCTGTTTCAGCAGCACATCTATGTTGGCCCATGATTTTTCCGTATTTTTTTTGAGTACCACGAGATTGTTATAAGTTTTGACGATGTATATCACTGCCGCCGCAAGCGCGCCCCATAGCAGAACATCTATAATAAAATCCATAAGCCGTCACCTCCCGCTAAATTTCCTAAATGTTAGCAAATTTTCACCCTCAAATAAAAGCAAATGCGTTAGATAATACAAAATATTCCCGAAAAGACGCTTTAGAGCGATATAGGAAAATTTAGGAGAAAAAAGGGTGAAAAAATTGCGACTGTCTGACGACGCCCTGAGGCAGAGGAGTTTAGCAATTTTAGATTTTTTCTCCGTTAAAAATTTTCCGTCTAGCGAAAAGGCACTTTTCGGGAATATTTAATTTGTTATGAGGCCGGACGAGCGCAAAAGGGCCAGCAAAAAATACGACGACACAGAAAAAATAATAATGCCGCCGAAAATAAACGAAAAACTCTTCAATGCGAATCTGCTCAAAAGCTCTTTTTCGCTCTTATCGGAAATAAGCATCTTATCCTTATCTCTCCCCGACACCGCCACATCGCAAAGACCATCGGTTCCTTCTTCAAGCGCAATGGCTTTTTTGATATCTTCTACCGCCGTAATCCATTCGTAATCATCCAGCCGCCCGTCCTGGTTCAAATCATATTTTTCACGTTCTTCCGCCGAGCCCCTGATTTCTTTCAATCGCGTCAGGAGTTTCTCTTTCCTCTGAGCCATGATATCACCGCTTTTTCCGGCATAGCCTATGACATAAAGCTTTTCTCCGGGGGAAATATACCATTCGCTGTATCTTTTGGCGCCGTCGTAATTCCCTTCCGAGTGATAATATTTTCTTTCAAGCTCGGCGTCACAGCTGAAAGGCTCTATCAGCACGGATCCCGTGGAATCTTTGATATAAAAGGGCGTTATGCTTTGTCCGCCGGCAATTTCCTGCCACGCCCTGCGGCGGTTTTTGCCGTAACCGGTGACAACCAGTTTCTCAACTTTGTATTTATAAAAAACGCAGTTTATACCGTTGAGTTTTGTTTCCAGCGGATACTTCGCGAGCGCGTCACCTTTTAGTTCCACTATGCCCATAGGCAGAGAGCGTATTTTTGATGTGGGAATATTCTCTATCATGCTTTTGATGCCGAAAAGCTCCCACCCCCAGAAAAACATAAAAATACCGAGCAGCAGCAGCGACGAAAGAAGCGCGAGAAGCTTAAACTCGTTTTCACTGAGCCTTATGTTACAATTCAGGAAATACAGAATAAAAATAATCACGCCCGCGGCAAAGACGCTGTTTCTGAATATTTTATTTATTCGCGGCTGAAAATCCATTTTTCTAATTCCGTGAAACAATCATAAACCGTTCATACGGATTCAAAAATGCCGCATTCTTTACGGAAATCACAGGCTCCGCAGAACATATTCCTGCGCGGAAGAAAATCTTTTTCAGCGGCCATCCTGTCGCCCGCTGACGCGAGACGGTTTCTTATTCCATCATCATCAAAAGACGATGTGTCAAAACTGATTTTTTTCATGTATCTGAGAAATATGTATGAAACCCTCGCGATGTTTTTTCTGAAAAATTCCCTGCATCCCAGGTAATAAATATAAAGCTGAAGGTCCCGTTTTAAATTTTCTTCCTGAGGAATTTTTTTGTTTGTCTTGTAATCTATTATCTCGAAATGCTCTCCGAGCCGGTGTATTCTATCTATAATCCCCATCACCGTATGCCGGCCCGCGGTAAAGGAAAACGGCGC
>VMTI01000002.1 GCA_013791675.1 bacterium
AGAAGAAAGAATTATTGAACAGTACGGTGTTCAGGTTATTACGAATGATGATGCTGAATGGATTAACGAAGACGCAAAGGATTTTGTGCTTAAAATAGAGGAAGTGCTGGCTGAATAGGATATGTTTAAACATTGGAAATCCCCGGGACGGAACTAACGGCAATGGGAGAAAAGTCTCAAGCGGTGTTTATTACATTCGTATAGAATACTGCAAAAAGAACCAGAAAAAATAAGCGGAGCATAAACAAACCCTTATATCATTTTGCGTTACTCTGCGCTGAAAAAAAATTGACAAAATACACGCGAAATAGTATTTATAGTGGTTATATGGACAGGTGGGAGAGCGGTTAAATCCAACAGACTGTAAATCTGTCGTCCATCGGGCTACGGAGGTTCGAATCCTCCCCTGTCCAAAAATTATAGGCA
Source organism: bacterium (assembly GCA_013791675.1). Classification (GTDB taxonomy): domain Bacteria; phylum CG03; class CG03; order CG03; family CG03; genus CG03. The sequence goes on from VMTI01000002.1 coordinate 427, forward strand.
AGGAGCGAGCCAACTGCTTGGCTCGCGTGGGGATTCGAAAGCCGGAGCGATGTGCGAGTTTGACGAGCGAAAGCGAGGAAAGGCGAGCGCCGCGAGGCGGGGCTGCGAAAAATTTCCGTCAGGAAATTTATTTGTGGCCGAATCCTCCCCTGTCCAAAAAATGCAGGCATGGAGCGGATATCTCCGTCCTGATAGTGCGGGAGTTGCATAGTGGTAGTGCTCCAGCCTTCCAAGCTGGAAGTGTGGGTTCGATTCCCATCTCCCGCTTTTAAATTTGGGAGAAGTTTTACCGGATGACCGGTTAAGGTATTGCCTGGATAGCTCAGCTGGTAGAGCACTTCCTTGGTAAGGACGAGGTCCCGGGTTCAAATCCCGGTCCAGGCTTAATAGTTTTTTTTGAATAAGTTGAAGAGAAAAAAAGAGGTAACATGGCTGTAGAATTAATGACGATAGCTTTGCGCTGTTCCGAATGCAAAATGAAAAATTATTTTTTCAGGAAGAACAAAAAAAAGAAAGGCGCCACGAAGCTTGAATTGAAAAAATACTGCTCAACCTGCCGAAAGCACACAGTGCACAAGCAGGGTAAAGTTTAGGCCCGTAGCACAACTGGCTAGTGCGCCGGTCTCCAAAACCGGAGGTTGGAGGTTCAAGTCCTCCCGGGCCTGATAAAACGAAATTAGGATCCGTCCGTGCCGTCCGGCAGGCAGGTTATTGAACATTTGGCGGGTTTTACCATGCGGAGGCACTGCCGTACATTTCGCCGATAATTTATATGCTATACTGCAAAAAAGGAGCAGCGGAATGTTTGAATATGAAAAATATAAACTAAAAAACGGAATCACCGTTCTTCTGGCGCCGGTTAAGCAGACTAAAATCGCGAATATACAAATATATGTTAAGGTCGGCTCCCGCTACGAGGGCCGCCGGAACAACGGGATAACGCACCTGATAGAGCACATGCTTTTTAAGGGCACAAAGAAACGTCCGCGGGGAATTGATATATCCATGGAAGCCGAAAATATGGGGGCTCACATTAACGCGGGGACGGCTAAGACTTTCTGTCACATCTACGCGAATTCTTTGTCGGAGTATTTTGAGCAATGCCTGGATATGCTCTCGGATATGCTTTGTAATTCAAGATTCAGGGCCGAGGATATCGCACTTGAGCGCGGTTCAATTATAGAGGAAATAAACATTACAGGGATATTCCCGAGTGCCGCGTGGGCGAGATGTATGATAAGCTTTTGTTTAAAAACAATCCTCTTTCTTTTCCCATAGGCGGAAATGAGAGCACTCTTTCCGGCATGAAGCGTGACGCGCTGCTTACTTTTGTCAAAAAGCATTTTACCGCGAAAAACATTATCATATCCGTCTCAGGCGGTATTGACGAGGAGCGGGCTAAAAAACTCATCATGCGCTACTTCGGCGGAATTGATTCCGGGCGGGAAAACAAATATGCCCCTCTGCGCGTAAGGCAAAATAAGCCCGCCTCGGCGGTTGAGGCGAGGGCCACTGAACAGACTCAGATATGGATAGGCGCAAGGTCTTTTGAATACAGCCATCCGGATTTTTTCGCTTTAGGGCTTATGAATATTATCCTCGGCGGAAGTCCGTCTTCGCGCCTTTATAAGGCTCTCCGCGAAAACCGCGGGCTTGTTTATTCGGTGCAGTCCGCGAATATGAGCGGCCGTGACCACGGCCATCTGCTCGTCACCGCCGGATGCGCTCACGGCAGCAGCGGCAAAGTGATAAAAATTATTCTTTCGGAATTAAGGAAACTGCGTGAAAAAAATGTCACCGCGTTGGAGCTAAAAAGAGTGAAGAACGCGATAAGGAGTTCACTGTATATGTCGCTGGACAGTTCCGAGGGTATCGCGCATTATCTCGTAAGCGAGGAAACCGCGCGTGGCAAAATTATGCCTCCCGAAGAAAAGCTCGCCCTTATTAACAGGACAACGGCTTCCGACATAAAGAGAGTGGCGGAGAAGATTTTTAGGCCTGGACGGATGAATCTGGCGATGATAGGCCCGGCGAAGCCGTCGGAAATAAAGCGGCTGTTTCAATTATGATTGCCGGCGGGAGTCAGGCATAAAGGATTCCTAGTATAGTATCTGATCTTGACAAAAAAGCTTGAGCGTCATATAATATGTTCAGTACGGATTGAACGATATGAAAAAAAAGAAAGCTCTTCTGAAATTAAAAGCGAGATAGTCAATCTTGCCGGCATGGGATTTTCCCGTTTCAGCCTCAGCCCCATAGCGGGTCAGATTTATGCTCTTCTTTATATAAGCCCCGCGGCTGTCACGCTTAACGACATGGTCAGGGAACTGAAAATAAGCAAGGGGTCCGCTTCCATGAATATAAGAGCTTTGGAGGCGTGGGGCGCTGTCCGGAAAGTCTGGGTCAATTCCGACAGAAAGGATTATTACGAGGCAAATCCGGATATAATGACCATCGTGCTTAAGAGATTCAAAGAAGGCATGGGAAAAAGGCTTGATGAGCTTGCCCCGGCGCTTGAAAAGGCGGAAACTTTGGCATCTGCCGCGACGGCATCGTCAGAGGCCGAATTCTATAGAGAAAGACTCGCGAAAATAAAAAAACTTTTTTCGGGTGTTCGAAAACTGACTGAAATTATACCGGATTCAGCGTCTGATAAAAAGTTTAAAATAATAAGCAAAATCATAAGCGTCTTAAAATGAGAATCTGTATGCTGATTCCAAGATTTTATCCGGTGCTGGGGGGAACGGAAAACCAGTGCCTTCTTCTTTCAAAAGAACTTGTCAAAATGAACCACAGCGTTTTTGTTGTGACACAGAGAGAAAAGAACACCCCGTCTTACGAGATTCTCGGAGGAGCGAGGGTTTATCGTCTTTGGGGTTTTCGTCTTCCCGGCATATTTTCTTTCGGTTTTTTCTTTTCGGCGATTCTTTTTCTGCTGTTGAATAGGTCTAAATACGATATAATGCACGTTCATTTGGCCACATCTTCGGCGCTGGCGGCAGTTTTGGCGGGCGCGTTTCTTGATAAAGGCTGTGCTATAAAATTTGCCGGAGCGGGTAAAACGGGTGACATAGGCACTTCGCGCGGAAAAGTGTGGGGCCGTCTGAAACTTTATATTTTGAAGAAATCCCGCGCTCTTTTTACGGCGCCTTCCGATGAGGTCGTAGGGGAAATGGTGTCAGCCGGATTTAATGAAGGAGCTGTGATAAAAATCCCCAATGGTGTGGACTGCGACTTTTACAGTCCCGCCGGAAAGATTGAAAAAGAAGAGCTTAAAGAAAATATGGGATGGCAGGGCAAAAAGGTTTTTCTTTTTGCCGGACGTCTTGAGGAGCCGAAAGATATAACTTTTTTCCTGAACGCGTGGGCGGCATCTTCAAATGATTATGGCCTTTTTGTTATTGCAGGGTCAGGTTCTCAGGAAAAGGCGTTGAAAGCCCTTGTGGATAAAAAGAAAATCAAAAATGTTGTTTTTGCCGGAAAAAGAAATGATATGCTCCGGCTTTACAGAGCTTCGGATTATTTTGTTCTTCCCAGCCGCGCTGAGGGCCTTTCAAATTCGCTTCTGGAAGCTATGTCCTGCGGCCTGACGGCGATAGCGAGCGCTATTGCCTCAAATAGGGAAATAATAGAAGACGGCAGAGACGGCGTTCTATTTTCTTTTGACCGAGCCGGGGGGCTTGAGAAAATAATAAAAGACCTGCTCGACGGGAAGGTGGTGAAAAGCTACGGTGAAACTGCGCCGGAGCGTGCCGAGGGCACGAAGCCATCCCACGCCCGTGGCATGGGGACATCCGCCCGCGAAAAAATAATGAGAAAATTCTCTATCTCGGCGGTGGCGGAAAATCATGTGAACAAAGTGTATGACAGATTGAGTGAAAAATTCAGGGTGAAAGATAATGGCGAATAAGAATTTTGATTTTGGGGCCAATTGGGGAAAATTTATTAGAGATATTAATGAAGAAACTGTAAACACCGCGGTGGAATCGCTGCAAAAAAGTTTGAGTTTGAATTCTTTTAAGGGAATGAGATTCCTTGATATAGGGTGCGGCAGCGGCTTGTTTTCATTAGCGGCGATGAAACTGAACGCTGCGGATGTTTTATCTTTTGATTACTCCGAAAAAAGCGTAAATGCGGCGAATGTTTTAAAAGACAAATATTTTAAGAACTCCCCTAACTGGAAAATTTTGCAGGCTTCAGTTCTGGATAAGCAATTTCTACAGACACTCGGGCTGTTTGATATTGTATATTCCTGGGGAGTGCTCCATCACACGGGCGATATGGAGCAGGCGCTTGGAAACGCGGCTCTGCCGGTAAAAAATAACGGATTGCTGTTTATTGCGATATATAATGACCAGGGCAGTGTTAGCCGCCGATGGACCGGAATAAAAAAAATATACAATGTATTACCCGGGTTTTTACAAACGCTTTATGTTCTGATGATTATGAGTTTGTTTGAGTTGAAACATGCTATGGCTATGTTATTGCAGATAAAGAATCCCTTTTACAGGTTGAAGGGTGGTCAAAAGAGGGGCATGCGCGTATTCAGAGATTGGGTTGACTGGATTGGCGGCTATCCTTTTGAAGTGGCAAAGCCCGAGGAAATTTTTAATTTTTACCATAATAGAGGATTTTCGCTTGAATATTTAAAAACCTGCGGCGGCGGGATGGGCAATAATGAATTTATTTTTAAAAAAGTGTTATAGTTTGGATAATAAAATATTTTTTTAAGGAGGTGTGATGGATTTTAAGAAGGGAGATATTGAAGGAGTGAAAACTTACGAGCTGAATAAATTCAAGGACAGCAGGGGTTTTCTCACTGAGCTTTTTAGATCCGACACTCTTCCCGCTGATGTGACGCCGGCCATGTCATATATTTCCTACACAAGGCCGGCAATAGCTCGCGGGCCTCACGAACACATGGCTCAAACGGATGTGTTCAGCTTTACAGGCCCCGGAAATTTCAATGTGCATTTGTGGGACAACAGAAAAGATAGTCCGTCTTTCGGAAATAAGATGATTATCAGCGCGGGAGAATCTCACGCACTTACGATAGTCGTTCCGCCGGGAGTTGTGCACGGTTACAAAAATGTTTCGCAAAAAGACGGGATGGTGCTCAACTTTCCCGACAAACTTTTCGGCGGGGAAGGGAAAAAAGAGAAGGTGGATGAGGTGAGGCACGAGGACAAAGGCGACGATTTTTACAAGGACTTCATAAAGTGATTTGGCTTGCGGGAAATAAGGGAATGCTGGGCAGCGATTTAGAGAAGCTTCTTAAAGAATCCGGCGCAGGGTTTATATCAAGCGACAGAGAAGTGGATATAAGCGACATCGCGGCGGTTGAAAAATTTCTCGGCAACAGGAAAATCGAGTGGATTATTAACGCCGCCGCCTATACCGACGTTGACGGCTCCGAAAGCGATAAGGAAACGGCCTTTCGGGTGAATGCGGAAGCTGTCAGAAACCTTGCGGAAACAGCCGCCGCCCGCTCTGCGGGGCTTGTTCACATATCCACTGATTACATCTTTGACGGTAAAAATAAATCCGGCTATAGCGAGGATGATAAACCTTCCCCCATCAATACCTACGGAATGAGCAAACTCAAAGGCGAAATGTATGCCAGAGATATTCTTCCGGAGCATTACATTATCAGGACATCGTGGCTTTATGGCGCGGGAGGCAGAAATTTTGTTTTTACGATGTTAGATATTCTCGGCCGCAAAGACGAAATTAAAGTTGTTTCCGACCAGAGGGGCTCTCCGACATATTCCGCGGACCTGGCGGGATTACTGTTAAACATAATAAGCGAAAAGCGCCTCGGATTCGGCACATATAATTTCAGCAACGGAGGTTCGTGCAGCTGGTATGAATTCGCCTGCGCGATTTACGGCATGGGCATGGAGCTTGGCATATTGAAAAAAGAAGTGAATATCGTGCCCGTGGACACTTCCGCGTTTCCGCGGCCCGCCGCGCGTCCGGCTTATTCGCTGCTGCTCAAGGATAAAATTAAAAACTCCGGTATAACCGTGAGAGATTGGAAAGATGCTCTCGGCGATTTCATGCGCTCCGCGGAATTCCTTAAAAGGGCAGCGGGCGGAGAGGGTATTGACAATGAAATTGAATAAGCGTATAATATGTTCAGAACGCATTGAACGCTATGAATAAGATTTTAAAAATAGAAAAACTCGCGAAACTGCTGGAGGGGATAAAAGCCGATGGTAAAAAGGTTGTTCTCTGCCACGGCTGCTTTGACCTTATGCATCCAGGGCATATAAAACATTTTCAGGCGGCAAAGAAAATGGGAGATATACTTGTTGTGACGGTTACCCCCGACAAGTTCGTCAGAAAGCAGAAAGGCGAGAACCGTCCTGTGTTTAATGAAAAATTAAGGGCAGAGAGCGTTGCGGCGCTCGAGTGCGTGGATTTTGCCGCAATCAATAAATGGCCGGATCCGGTGAAAACTATTAAGTTGCTGAAGCCGGATATTTACGTCAAGGGTCAGGAATATGAGCGGGATAAGGTGAAGATCGGCGAGCTCCAGAAAGATTTGAAGGCGGTGGAGTCTGCGGGAGGAACAATGGCTTTTACACATGAGAAAGTTTATTCTTCAACGGAATTACTGGAAAAACATTTTATTAAAAATGAAAATTGATAAAAAAATAAAATCCGCGGATGAGATCAAGGATATGGTGCGGGCACTGAAAAAAACCGGCAAAATTAGCGTTTTAAGCGTCGGAATTTTTGATATTCTTCACCCTGGAATAATAAGGCATCTTCAGCGCGCTAAGAAGCAGGGTGATATATTAATTGCGGCAGTGATAAGGAATGGGGACGTGAAAAAAGGCCCGGAACGGCCTATTTTTGATGAGCAATTACGCCTTGAAAATGCCGCGTCAATTGAATTTGTGGATTTTGTGTGTCTTGTGGATAATAAAAAATCTCTTGAATGCGTAAAAAAGATAAAGCCGGATATTTTTGCCCGTGGCGAGAGTTTAAAAAAGCGTGATGAGCAGGCGATGAAAATGCTTGAAAAAGAAGAAAAGTCTATCAAGTCCTCCGGCTGTGAAATTTATGCAACCGGTAATATCAGCAGCTCGACAAACATAATTAATCAGTTTCTTGATTTATATTCCGCTGAAACAAAAAAATATTTAAGTAAGATGCGGGAAAAATACGGAGCGGCCGAGATAATAAAGAAGATTAATGGCCTGCAGGATATGAAAGTTCTTGTTATAGGGGATGGGATAATAGACGAATATCATTATTGTGAATCCATGCGCAGATCATCCAAGGAGCCGCTTGTCGTCAATAGATATTTGCGCAAAGAGGTTTTTGCGGGGGGCGCTTTTGCCGCGGCGAATCATATGGCCGGCATTTGTAATGAAGTAAAATTATTATCTGTACTTGGGGAAAAGGAAAGCCGTGAAAAATTTATTAGGCGGCATTTGAACAAAAATATAAAACCGGATTTTTTTTACCGCAAAGATTCTACGACGATAATAAAAAGAAGGTATCTGGAAGATTACAGAAGCAGAAAGCTTTTTGAGATATGTTATATGGATAAAGGCGATATTTCCAAAAAAGAAGAAGATGCCGTTTTAAAATATCTGAGAAAAGAAGTTTCCAAGTACGATTTGGTTCTTGCGCTGGATTTCGGTCACGGTTTGTTAACAGAGAAAATTATCAGGTTTCTGGAAAAGAAAGCAAAATTTCTTGCCGTTAACGCCCAGACGAACAGCGCTAACACGGGTTTTAATATGATTACGAAATATAAAAAAGTTGATTTCGGATGTTTAACGGAACTTGAAGCGCGTTTATCCTGCCATGATGAATACGGAAGCATAGAAAATGTTATTAAAAATTTGGCAGGACAGCTAAATACAAAAAATATTATTATGACCAGAGGGAAATACGGCTCTATGGGCTTTAATTCCGGGAGCGGTTTTGAATACACCCCCGCGCTTTCCTCAAAAGTCGTTGATATGGTCGGTGCAGGCGACGCTTTCTTTTCATTCGCGGCGCCATGCGCGGCAAAAAAAATGCCGATGGATATAGTTTCTTTTGTGGGGAATGTCGCAGGAGCGATTGCCGTCGGAATTGTGTGCAACAAAGAACCTGTGAGCAAGAATAAGTTATTGGAGTTTATAAATACGCTTTTGGCGTAAAGGAGCGTTGCCTTATGGGATTAAATAAGGGTGGATTGAGAATTTTAATAAGAGAGCATAAGAAAAAAAGATTTGAGGAACCTATATTAACATTGGGAAGGGAATGTGTATATGCCACTGTGGATGAAATAAAAAAAATATTAGTGAGTGAGGGACTCAAACCGGCGGACATTGATCCGAATCTTTCCTTAATTACGAATATTCCCGATTGGCAAAATACTCCTAAAGCAAAATATACAAGTGATGTTGTTTTTTTTAATCTAATGGGTATTAAAGAGATATATGCTTTAGATATTTCTGATTATGAAAAACCAGATTATATGTGGGATATAAATATACCTATACCAATAGATATGGAAAACCGTTTCGGTATTGTAATTGATAGCGGCACGATGGAACATATATTTGATGTAAGAAGTGCCTTTGCTAATATATTCAGATTACTTAAAATAGGAGGGCGCATCATACATATGAGCCCTGCATCAAATTATATAGGGCATAGTTTATATCAGTTTACTCCGGGGTTATTTTATGATTATTACAACGCAAACAAATTTACTGATTTAAGATGTTTTATTATGGAACATTCAGTTCGCAAACCGGAAAGAATCGCTTCTAAATTATATAAATGTGGTGCGTCAAACTATAATTGCCTTTTTATATCATCTAAGCGGTTAGCGGTAATATTTCATGCGGAGAAAACCCCTTCATCCACTTATAACGTTATTCCCTATCAAGGCGTTATAGGCGATGCACAGAGTGAATCTCCTGTGAGTTCCTTAAAATTTCAGAGAATTAAAAAGTTTGTCCCTTTATTTATATGGCGGTTTGTAAGGAGTGTTGTTTATCTGAGATTTAGAAACAAGGCGAAAGTTTATGAATATATTGGCAAAATATAAATGCATTAAATATTTTGGGAAAGAGGACTGAATAAACTTTTTTAGGGGTGCTAATGAAAGATTTTATAAAAAATTATTATTTTGAAATTAAGAATTTGTTTGATTCAATCAAAATGACAGATAATAGGAGAAAAGTATTGAATTTTTTTGAAGGGGTTTATAGAGCAGCGGAGCTGATTAAAAAACAAATAGTATCCGGCAAGAAGCTTATTTTCATCGGTAACGGCGCCAGTGCCTCAATTTCAAGTCATTTAGCGACGGACTACTGGAAAAACGGCGGGATGAGGGCCATTGCATTTAATGACGCGGCGTTAATTACCTGTGTTTCAAACGATATAGGGTATAAACATGTTTTTGAAAAATCCATTGAGATGTTTGCGGATAAAGGGGATATTCTTATCGCAATCAGCAGTTCGGGTAAATCGGAAAATATTTTGAGAGGCGTCAAAATGGCAAAAAAGAAAAAATGTAAAATTATCACTCTTTCCGGTTTTAAAAGTGAAAATCCTCTGCGAAAACTGGGGAATCTCAATTTTTATGTTCCTTCATCTGTTTACGGCCATGTTGAAATTCTGCATCATTCTATATGCCACTGCATATTGGAATATATAATGGAAAGCAGAAAATGAAAAATAAAAAAGCGATTGTCACCGGCGGCGCGGGCTTTATCGGCGGCCATCTGGTTGAAATGCTTATTGAAAAAGGATATAGCGTAACCGTTATTGATAATTTCGCGACGGGGAGAATTGAAAATTTAGACGCTGTAAAAAAGAGCGCCCTACTCTCGGTGAGAAATGCCGATATAGCGGATTTTTCCAAAATTAAAGATTATTTCAAGGGCATAGACTATGTTTTTCATCTGGCCGCACTTGCCGATATTGTTCCTTCAATTCAGAGGCCGCTGGATTATCACCGGGCCAATGTTGACGGCACAATTTTCGTTCTTGAGGCTTCGCGCCTCGCGGGAGTTTCAAGGTTCGTTTATACGGCAAGTTCCTCCTGCTATGGTTTGCCCGATGAAACGCCTACATCCGAGACTGCCGCTATAAGGCCTATGTATCCTTACGCATTAACAAAATATATGGGAGAACAGTATGCGCTCAACTGGAATAAGATTTATAAACTGCCGGTCGTAGCTTTGAGGCTTTTTAATGTTTACGGCCCAAGAGCAAGGACGACGGGAACTTACGGGGCCGTTTTCGGTGTATTTCTAGCTCAAAAGCTGGCCGGTAAAGCATTTACAGTTGTAGGCAACGGCAAACAAACAAGGGATTTTACATTCGTGAGCGATGTCGCGGGCGCGTTTGTAAAAGCGGCGGAATCGGATATCAGCGGCGAGATTTTTAACGTCGGTTCCGGCGGCACGTACAGCGTAAATAAATTAGTGGGACTGTTGGGCGGTGAAGTAATCCATATACCTAAGCGTCCGGGGGAGCCCGACTGCACTTTTGCGGATATAAACAAGATTAGAAAAGCGCTTGGCTGGGAGCCGGAAGTGAAGTTTGAGGACGGCGTAAAAATTATGCTTGAAAATATTGAAATGTGGAGAAAAGCGCCGGTGTGGGATGAGAATTCCATTTCAAAAGAAACTTCCGATTGGTTTAAATATCTGGGTGATGAAGAATAAAATGGTACGAAAAGCGATAAAGGAATTTCAGAATGGATAAATATGGAATAGATAGTCACAAACTTATGTACCATGTGCAGCGTGTTCATAATTGGATGGACGGGAAAATTATTTACCCTATATATATGGAAGTAAGTCCTTCGGGGGCATGTAATCATAGATGTCTCTATTGCGGCCTTGATTTCATGGAATACAAACCGCAGTATTTGAAAACCGACGTATTAAAAGAACGGTTATCGGAATTGGGTAAGCTTGGATTAAAAAGCATAATGTATGCCGGAGAAGGAGAGCCCTTTTTACACAGGGATATGGCGGAAATAATTGAGCACACGAATAAATCGAATATAGATGTTGGGATTACAACCAATGGCGTATTGTTGAATAAAAAGGTTGTTGATAGTACTCTTGAATTCACTAATTGGATAAAAGTGAGTATTAACGGAGCGACGAGAAATACTTATTCAAAAATACACCGTACCAAGCCCGAAGATTTTGACAAAGTGATTGAGAATATGTCTTATGCCGCAAAAGTGAAAAGGGATAATGGTTATTTCTGTACGCTTGGCATGCAGTTGGTGTTATTGCCTGAAAATTCTCATGAAGTGTTGAAATTAGCCGCGTTGTCAAAAGATATAGGTATGGATTATTTGGTAATCAAACCGTACTCTCAACATCCGCAAAGCAAAACGACAGAATATAGCGCTATTCAATATGGCGATTATGAATATCTCGGAAATGAATTGAAGAAATTTAATACGGCTGATTTTAATGTTATATTCCGTCTGCGCGCAATGGAAAAATGGGATGACGGGGGCAGAAATTATCGTCGCTGTTTGGCGCTCCCTTTCTGGTCTTATATTGATGCAGGAGGCAACGTATGGGGATGTAGTGTGTATTTAAGAGACGAGCGTTTTTTGTACGGAAATATTTATGAGCAAACATTTCAGGAAATATGGAACGGTGAGAAACGAATGCAATCCCTCCGCGAGGTTTCCGAAAAACTTGATACTTCTCAATGCAGAGTGAATTGCAGGATGGATGAAATAAACAGGTATCTCTGGAAATTGAAATTTCCGCCCGAACATGTGAATTTTATTTAGTGCGATTATGAGGTATAAACATATAATTTTTGATTTCGATGGCGTGCTTGTAGAGTCGAATAGCATAAGGTTTGAGGGGTTTAGGCGTCTTTTTAATAAGTTTTCTGAGAATAATATTGAGCAATTTCTGAAATATGTTATACTAAACGGAGGGTTGTCCCGTTATGAAAAAATAGGATATTTTTTTGAGAAGATTCGCCATGAAGTAATTTCCCCCGATAATGTCCTGATTTTGGCAGAAAGGTATTCTGGAATAGTTAAGCAAAAAGTAATTTCCGCTGCTCCTGTAAGAGGCGCTGAGGAATTTTTAAATTCTCACTTCGGAAAATGTGATTTTGCTGTTGTTTCGGGTTCCGATCAGGCAGAGTTGAGGGAAATCTGCCGTGAACGGGGAATAGATTCTTTCTTTGTTGATATACTGGGGTCACCTGCGGGAAAGGGAGAGAACATTGCCGACTTGTTATCGCGGGCTGGATGGGATAAAAGGGATTGTGTTTTTGTGGGCGATTCCATAAATGATTTGGACGCGGCAAGAGTTATTGGAATAGCTTTTATTGCAAGAGATTCCGGCACGACGGATTGGCGTTTGGTCAAAGACGTTCATTTTATCGGCGATCTTTCGGAATTGGAATCATGTTTGAATTCATTAGATAAATAACGGAGGTGTTGTTATGAAAAAGGCAGTAATTATCACGGCGCAAAATTTTCAGGATGAAGAGTTTACCTATCCATATTACAGACTTTTAGAAGAAGGTTTTTCAGTTGAAGTTGCCACGCCGGATAAGGCTGTGGTTTACGGTAAGTATGGGGTACCCGCAAGACCCACGATGGACACCAAGGATTTAAAAGCGGTCGATTATGATCTCGTTGTTCTGCCGGGCGGATTCGAAGCGCCCGACAGGTTGAGAATAAGAAAGGAAGTGCTCAGTTTTGTAAAAGAGATGTATGATATGAAAAAACTGGTCGCGGCAATTTGTCATGGCCCGTGGATATGTATTTCAGCGGGTATTATGAAAGGTAAAAAAGCCACCGGTTATATTTCCATCGCCGATGATATCAGAAATGCCGGCGCCGTTTATCTCGAGGAAAAAGTTGTGATTGACGGTAATCTTATTACTGCACCGCACTATAAAAACAACGGCGATTTCATGAAAGCAGTAATTAAGTTTCTCAATGAGAAATAATATCGAGGGTAAATGATACACGAAATCCGTAAAAAACCGTCGGATAAAAAGTTGCTGACGGATTATATAAAACGGACGGCCGATGTCAAACGCGAAGAGCCGGATTTTAATTACAGCGATACGATAGTGAAAAAGCCGTGGGGATATGAATATTTGCTATTTGAGAATAAATATGTAGCCATATGGATTCTGCACATAATACGCAAAAGAAAAACATCCACACACTGTCACCCGAACAAAAAAACAGCGCTGGTTCTGTTGTCGGGGAATGCCGTCTGCCATCATTTAGACAGAAAGATAGAATTAGAACCGCTGGACGCCGTGATTATACATGAGGGAGTTTTTCATTCAACGGAAGCAAGCAGTGCTCTTCCCATTAAACCGCAGTCGGAAAACGGGATTTGGGTTATGGAAATAGAATCGCCCCCATTGAAGACCGATTTGGTTCGCGCAATGGATGAATATGGCCGCGAAGGGTCTTCTTACGAAGGAATAAGTCAAATGGTTTTCAGATCCAAGGAATGTCTGAAATTTCAAGAACCGCAGGCAAATGAAGTTGTTCGTAAATCATTTTTTGATTTCTTGTTTACCGTAAGAAAAAGTAAATTTTTAAAAGATAAAAATTATCCGAAGCCAGACGCGCTGGTTTCTATTATAGGCGGAGATTCCATTTCTGAGCAGACGAATTCTTATCTTAGTATAGGGATGCTGATGACTTTTAAAGAATTTTCTAAAAAAACCAAAAATGAAAATTTGGCTGATTATACAATTCTGACAATAGAAAAGTCTCAAAAATTAATTAAACTTTCCGACTATATATTTTCGGTTATTGCAAAACAGGGCGTAAAAGATGTATTCGCGGTTTGCGGGGGAGCAGCTATGCATTTAGTTGACTCTCTAGGGAAAAACAAAGAATTGAACTATATTGCGGTTCATCACGAACAGGCCGCGTCAATGGCAGCGGAAGCTTATTCGCGCATTTCCGGTAAAATTGGTGTTGCACTTGTAACTTCCGGCCCCGGCGGAACAAATGCCGTCACCGGCGTCTGCGGGGCATGGATAGATTCAATCCCCGTTATAGTTATTTCGGGGCAGGTAACATCCGATACCCTGATAGAAGATACGGGGCTCCGACAATTCGGAATTCAGGAATCTAATATTGTTGACCTAGTGAGACCCGTTACAAAATATGCGGTCACTGTTAAGGAGTCGGCTTTAATTAAATAT
>VMTI01000090.1 GCA_013791675.1 bacterium
CTGTTAATTCAGCTATAAAATCTGATTCATCATCCATCGGGAATTTTGAAATCAGATTTGACACCGTTATCGTTTCACCGCCATCAAAACTTTCATATACACTCTTCAAAAAATCCCCCATAAACGCGAAATCATCCGGATTAATTGACTTACGGAAAACGTCAACAAGCTCGGGATAATTGACAAGAAAACATATTATTTCACGTTCTATCGTTTGACCCGGCACTATTTTCTTTTTCGCGGGCGCATCCGCCGCGGATGCAACACTTTCAGCGCTCCATGACGCGGAGCTTTTGCTGAGCTCTTTTTCCACCGCCGAAACGCTCACAGAAAGTTCGGCGGAGGTTTTCTTGATTTCTTCCTCGCGCGTAACGGCGCTGCCTATGGAATTTATAAATGGTTTGAGTTCCCCGACGACATCCGCTTTCCATGATGGATTTTTGTCTTTGTGCCTGTAAATAAAAAGTTTTCTGATAAAATCCATCAACGGATGAGCCTGCTTTATTCTCTCCGCCAGGGCCGGAGCTCCGAATTTATGAAGAAAATCATCGACGTCTTTCGTTTTGAGAAGCCTTATAACATAAGTTTCAAGCCCTGATGCCAGCACCTTCGGCGCGGAACGCAAGGCGGCATTTATGCCGGCGGCGTCGGAATCAAAAAGCATATAAACTTTTTCTGTAAAACGAGCGAGCTGGTACACGCCGCTATCGGTAAAGGCCGTACCCATCGCCCCCACGGCGTTGGTAAAACCGAACTGATGGAGCGTCAGGACATCCATGTAGCCTTCCGTCACTATTACGCGGCCTTCATCTATGATATTTTTTTTCGCGAGGTTCATGGCATACAATATATCGCTTTTGCGAAAAAGAACCGTATCCGGAGAATTGAGATACTTCACCTTGGATTCGCCTAACGCCCTGCCGCCGAAACCGACGGTTCTGCCCTGTATATCCTGAATGGGAAATATGATTCTGAATCGGAATTTATCCGTCAGGGCGCCGGATCTTTCAACGGCAAGCCCGAGCTTTAAAAGGTCCTCAGAGCTGATACTCTCTTTCCGCGCGAATTTAAGAAGACTTTCCCCGTCGGGGGAAAACCCCATAGAGAATTTTTCCGCCATTTCGGAAGTTATCCCCCTTTTTGAAAGATATTCCCGCGCCTTTTGGCTGGCGAGATTTTGCGCGTAAAATCGGCTGATTTTTTCCATAACGGAAAAAAGATAATTCTTTCTTTTCTCCTCGGGCCCCGCTTTTTTTTCAGGCGCTTCTATTCCGGCGCGCACAGCGAGCACCCGGACAGCTTCGGGAAATGACACCCTGTCCATTTTCATAACGAAGGTGAACACATTCCCGCCCTCGCCGCAGCCGAAACATTTGTATATCTGCTTCTGCTTTGAAATTATAAAAGATGGTGTTTTTTCGCTGTGAAAAGGGCAAAGCGCCGTGAAATTTACTCCGGCATGCTTGAGAGGAAAATACTGCTCGGCGACGGAAATAATATCAGACGCGGCGCGCACTTTCTCTATAAACTCGGAAGAATATACCATTCAGCGCTTATTTTCTTCTTATTCGGTGAAAACCGGAGCACTCCGTCACCTGGAACTTTCCGTATTTCTTTTCAACTTTATCAAAAAGAAGATTCAGCCCCAGATTATCAGATGAAATATGACCGGCTATTATTATATTTATATGGCTTTCTTTCGCTTTCGTTATGTGCTTTTCGCTGAAATGCATACCTATGAC
>VMTI01000185.1 GCA_013791675.1 bacterium
CTGCGGAACCGCGTATAGACGCCGTGAAATTCTTTACTCTCTTCTTTAACGCTTAATGTCCAGCGCCCGGCCATAAGAGGATACGCTTTCTCAATGAATTCGCCTGATTCAACGGGGGTTTTCCTGTTTTCGGGAAGAACAGAATAAATATTCACAGCGCCCCGCGGAGTTAAAGTCAGTTTTTCAGCGGCTTCTATAAAACCCGCAAGCGCTATCGTTCCCCTGATCTCGCGCACATTATCGGAGGAAAGAGAAAATTCTACATAAGGCGTGCCGGCAATCCAGAAAATATTGCTGAGAGATGTCTCACTATCAATCTGGGCTTTCCCGAAACTGCCTTCCGGCCATCTGGACATTTCGGCAAGACGCGATCCGGAAGAATAAAGCGCTATTCTCTCTATCTGCGGATAGAGAGATGAGAATTTCACAAAAAAAGTGTTGAGCTGCCCCCATTCCTGAAGTTTGAGAACCAGCGAAATAAAAGTTTCTCTAAGCGGAGGCCGCATGAGCGCGAAATATTCGTTAAAAGTTACTTCCATGTTTTTCCGGCTTGCCTCAAGCCTGGCACGCGCCTGCTCTTTTTCATTGCTTTTAATAAAATTTCCGGAGATGAAAAATACCGCCGCCAACGCCACCGTTACCGGAATCATCGACGACAGCACTATTTTTGTTTTAATTTTCATTTTTGCGGCGCCGGCGCCCCATTGATTAGATTCTGCGGCATCACGGAAACAGGAAAACTACTTTCCGGACGAGATGACTCCATCACAAGAATTTCTATGCGTCTGTTGCGCAGCCTGTTTTCAACGCTATCGTTGGAATACAAAGGCCGCGTGGAACCATAGCCGGAAATGCAAAACCTTTCCGGTGTTATCCCTTTGGACACAAGAAAAAGCCTGACGCTTTCGGCGCGCGCGAGAGAAAGTTCCCAGTTTGATTTCCATTTCGTGCCCTCAACGGGAATATCGTCAGTGTGCCCGGCTATCTCAATCGTGTTCGGTATGGATTTTATAAAAGCGGCCAGCTCACTCAAATCGCTCATGGACGCGCTTTTAATCGCGGCATTCGCGGAATTGAATATAACAGGGGCCTTAAGAATAATTCTGTACCCCGACGGTTCGGTAATGACATCAGAAATAACGGGATTGTTTAGCGCTCCCGCCGCGCTCTTTTTTATATCCTCCGCTGTCTTTTCAAAAGATTGGAACACCGCCTGTTTTTTACCTGTGTCTTCAAAATGCGCGGCTATGGAATCCAGTATTGAGGTTCTCATATCCACACTCATGCGCGTTATACCGTAAAGCATAAGAAAAAAAAGCATAAGGTTCGTCATCAGATCCGAATAAATGGTCAGCCACACGGGAGATTCCTCAACAGGCTTCTCATCATACATCGTGCTCTCTATCACAATGTCATCGTCGTCATTGTCTTCTTCGTTTTCGTTTATTGTTTCCATTTATTTATTTCAAATTCTTTTCATAATCCGCCAGAAAAGACTGCAGCCGTTTCTTCACCACGGATGGGATTTCTCCTTTTTGAAGAGATATGGTGCCCTCCAATATAAGCTGCTTTATGAGCGCCTCTTTATCCGTAAGCACGGATAATTTTCCCGCTACGGGGAGAAATATAAAATTGGTGGAAAATATCCCGTAAAACGTCGTCGTTATGGCTATGGCCATGGAATGGCCCATGCTCGCGGGGTCCGAAAGATTGCGCAGCACCTGAACGACGCCTATGAGAGTGCCCAGAAGCCCGAAAATAGGAGCGTAAGCCCCCATGGATTTGAAAATATCCGAAATTTGAGTGTGTCTTTTTTTAAATCCGATAATCTCGTTATGAAGCGTTTCCCTTATAAAATTCACGTCAAAGCCGTCTATCAGCAAACTGATAGCGCGCACAAAAAAAGTATCAGGGGGTACTCCTTCCAAAAGGCTCTGGCTTATTCCGTCCTTTCTGGCTTTTTTCGCGATATTTTCAAACGTCTCTATAATTTCACCATACTCCGGCATTCGCGGCGGAAATAATACAAGCGAGGCGCATTTGGGAAGCCGTTTAATCAGCCTCCACGGATAGGTGATAAGCGTCGCGCCTATAACGCCGCCGAAAACAAGCACTGCCGCGTTGATATTATATAAAAGCCCTAAAATACCGCCGCTGGCAAGCACATACCACACAGCCCCCACCCCCAGCACAAATCCGGCTATCGTCATTAAATCCATATACTCTCCTCATCCATTGGGGACGGTTCCCAATAGCACCAATTTATCTGAGTTCTATTGTGCCCGCTTCTTTCAGTCGCCTGATAACAGCGACAATGTTTTTCTTTTCTCTGTCGCTGGCGGCTTGATTTTCCGGCAGAAGCTCAAGCTCCTCGGAGACTATTTCTCTTGCTCCCTCGGAAAGCACCGCGAAGACCCTGTCTTTCACTTCCTGCTCGGTAAACTGAAGCGCCTGAGCGAGATTTCTCGTGTTCACAAATCTCAGCACCGTCTGCACCACCTGCGTGTCCTGACGCGCGAGATCCTCAAAATGGAACACACTGTTTCTTATTTCCGAGGCCATTATTGGATCCTCGTCGGCTATGTGACGGAGAAACTGCTCCTGCACCTGACGCGACGAATTTTCAAGCATACTCAGAAGCTGTTCCCTGCCGCCGGAAACATAATCTATTTTTTCCTTTATAGCGTTTTCCATGTCAATAATATCCTCTTTATTAAGCTCTTTTTTGTAGACCAGAAAACTCATTATGTCGGATTGCTTCTCTTCCGGAAAATACTTCAAAAATTTTTCCACGAGATTCTCTTTCAGGAAGCCCAGCGCCTCCGCCATTTTTTCCGAACTTTCTTCTTTAAGCAGAAAAGCCAGATTTGCTATATTTTTGTCGTTGATAAAAGCAAACGGCATATTTGACTTCTCGCCGGCGGAATGTTTTGATTCGGGCGATGCGCTGAGAAGATTAACCGGCATTTGACGGATGGTAGAAGATTCATCGTCCCGGCCTTTGCCCGCGGCGGCATTCGCGTTGGCAAAATATTCCGCCATATATTTCATAAAATACCTAAGCGGCCCGAACAGAAAAATAAAAATGAGCAAAATCACCGTCAGAAGCACTATGTTCTGCGGACGCGAAACATACGAAACAAAAGCCGCGGCGTTGAATGAAGCGGCTTGGCCGGAAGAAGGCGTCACATCTCCGTCCGCGCGGTGGTTAGTCACAAAATCCTCTTTGATTATTTTCAGCGAATCCTCATCCCCCAGGCTCAGTGACACCCTGATCACGCGCTCAATTCTTTTCTCAAGTTCGGGCGAAATCCCGTTTTCAAGAATAAGCGTTATCAGAAGCTGACGGCGCTGTATCAGTTTTTTATCGGAAGCGTATTGAAGTTTCTCTTCAACGGGAACCCCCGGCAGAAGATTTCTTTTGTCTTTACCTATGTCCACAATTTCCGTGTATTGCGCTTCTCTGACGGAAACGGAAAAATTATTCAGGTCAAAAACTTTTACCAGCACCGACGAAATCTGATTTTCTATACCGGCGGTATCGGCAAACAACGCGAGCGGCGAAATTAATAATAAAAAAAGCAGGAAAAATGGGAACATCCTGCATTTTTTCTCAGCAACCATAAATGGTTTTTCGCAAAAATCTTTTTTATGCAACAGTCTCATCCGCTATTTTTTCATTTTTTGCCTACATAAGTCAATCATTTTCAGTGATTGTCCGTGCCCGGGCTTAATAACAAGAAGCTTTTGAAATTCGGCAAGGGCTTGGGAATAGAGGCCGTTTTTGTAATAAGACATGCCCGCTGAATAATGGGCTTTTATAAGTTTTCTCTTATGTTCATTCGATGCCTCTAACAAACGCCTCGCTTCTTCCAGGCCTTGGGCGGCTTTCTGCCTGTAGCCGTCAATGTCTGCGCCAGAGCCGGGGACTTGCGACGCTTCCAAGAACAGCTGTTTGGCATTGTCATATTCTCCTCTTTTCATAGCCGCCGCCCCGTTAAGATAAAGTTTCTTTATTTTTATCAACGCCGCGGAGCCTTCGTCCTGCTTTGTTTCATAAACTTCTTTTATTGAACTGTCACCCGGCATTTCCATAAATTCCAGTATATCCTTATTGCCGGGATCGCTCTTCAGCGCTTCTTTCCACACCTCTACGGCTTTCGCTTTTTTACCCAGAGCGTAATAAGCCGAGCCCAGCCTCGTAAGAGCGAGTACGTGGCGCGGTTCCAATTCCAGCACCTCGTTGCATTCTATAATCGCCAGATCATAACGGGCATTATAAATATTTTTAAGCGCCGAGTATAATTTCTGCTCCACAAGATTCATTCCACTTATTAATTTCAGTTCGCCGTACTGAGCGGGAAATTCGTCCTTTATTATATCCCTTATATCGCTGCTGACTCTTGATTGATCAAGCTGGGAAACATAAACGGCAGCGTTAACGGCAAGAACAGAATCCTTGTTCAGGTAAGCGCCGACCGAAGATCTTATCAGACGCGAAATTTTATTATCACCCGCCGCCTGTCCCGTGACGGCTGTTATATTCTTGATTCTGCCGTAAAGTTCGCGCAGAGACTCGTCATACGGATTGCTCGCCAGCACTTCTTCGTATTTTGATTCTGCCTCAGAGAATCTGCCCTCATTCACCAGACGGTTTCCCTCCTCCAACAGCGGCTCAAATAAACTACGGAGTTTTCCCGATGCTCCGGCAAAAATTTCCGCGGCTTCGCTGTTATCCGGTTCCTGAAGAAGCACCTTGCGGGCGAGCGCCGCCGCGTCAAGCCATCTTTCTTCAAGAAAAGCCGCGCGCGCCTCTTCAAGCATTTTCTCAACATCTGTTTTTTCAGCGAGGGCAGCCGTCTCCGCATCAGAAGATTTTTTTCCGCCGCCGAAAATAAACGATACCGACACTCTGTGCCTGCCTCCTGAATTTTTGACACCCGTTAGAGGATAAATAAAAGCGTAATCAAGCGAAAGTCTGCCCAAATGCAGATAACCGAATCCCGCGGAAAGAAGCCGCAAATCTCCGGTTCCCACGGACAGCCCTCCTCTGACTTTAAATGTTTCATTTTTTAATCGCCTCTCAAAACCGATATTAGACCAGTAATTGCCTTCTGAAAAACGCAGAGTTTCACCGACCGTGAGCAATCCTGTTTCGTAAACCGCTCCAGCGCTTAACGTAGGTTTTCTCTTATAACCGCCGCCTAAAGAAGTGTCGGGGCTTGTAATAAATGACATCGCCGAGGAAAGCGACCAGCCGCCGCTAAAAATTCTTGTGAGGCCGCCGTCAAGTGTAAAAGCTGTCTTATCCGAAAGAGGGTCTGCCACCCGCGACACTGAACCGTCGGAAGCGATAGCGTTTGAAGTATAACTGTCGGAGCCGTAATGTTTCTGCAGAATTCTGAGATTCCCGCCGGCAAACCATTCTTCACGCAGTTTTTTGGAATAATTTACGATATATGTATTTTCCGAATACAGATTATCCAGAGAAAATTTTTCAAATCCGGCGGCGCAGCCCGCGCCGTCAAGTTTCTGGGTGTATGTAAAAATATTCCGTGTAAGGCCGCTTCCGTCCGAAAGTCCGGGATACATATTTTCATACTCCATCCCTATAACAGGCTCTTCAAAATAAGATGAAGCTGCGGGGTTTATATAAAAGAGCGACGGTATTTTCCGGGAAAACATCGCCGAATCCGACATACCGGCGGACGCCGCCGACCAGCCCAGCTCCTCAAAATCCGCTAACAGCAGGGACGGCACAAGACATATCACGAAAAGTAGCCGCGGCGCCGCGCGAAGCCTTACCCCGTTTTTCATAATATTAAGGACGTCCCCATTTTCCCCCATTTTCCCATTTTCTCTTTTTTCATTATTGCGCCACAACAACCGTTCCCGTGTAAACCTGACCTTCCGCCTCAATCTGCCATATATAAATTCCCGGAGATGTTCCGCCCGCCGGCATCCATTTCAGATAACCTTCCCATGCGTCAGAACCAAGCTGCGGGTGCCACCCCCCCACGGGCGGAGTCAACGGAGCGCCTAAGCCGCCGGTGTTTGTCATATCCGCGACTTTCATTCCCATGAGATTGAATATCTTTCCGGAGAGAGAGCTCTGGCTGTCCAAATTTATGTAAAACACAAAAAACGCGTCATTTCTGCCGTCAGCGTTTCCGGGAGTGATTATTTTTGGAGCGGCCTTATAGATAAAGCCGGAGGCTGCATCCGAAAGCGTTCCCTGCAATACCGCCGCCATCAATAACGCCGCTAAAATGGCTTGAATCCGCTTCATAGAAGTTTGTCCTTCACGTCTTTAAGCGATGAGCGGCGCGCGCTCGCGCTTTTTATAAGCTGCACCCTCACCATAGTTTTTCTCGCGTCATAAAGCCTGTGCCCCGCGGGCGTCTTGCCCTCGCATGGAAGAATTCCCATGTCCGTGTAATGGCGTATCGTGGATTTTCTCACGCCGCAGAACTCCGCCACTTCTCCTATCCTCAAATATTTCTTCATCTCAAATCGCCCTCCCTATTTTTTATATGCATTTTTTATTTTAATTTTTCCTGCGCCAATATAATCTTTTGACGCGAAAGTTCGTGCCCGGGATCCAGCTCAAGCACCTTTTGCCATTCCTTTATAGCCTTGGCGTATTCGCCTTTTATATAATATACCGTGCCTTTTGAAAAATGCTCTTTCATTTTATTTTGCTTCTCCTGTTCCTTCTCTTTGGCGCTCTCCTCTTCGGCTCTAGCAATCTTCGCCAGCGATAATTTATGCGACGGGTCAATATCAAGCACCTTTTTCCATTCCTTTATGGCTTTGTCATAATCCTTATTCTTATAATATTCCGTAGCCCTGGCGAAATACTTTTTCATAAGTTCCAAACTGCTGGCTTGGCCCGCGGCGCCTCCGTCGGATTCCAAATTGCTCATAGCAGTTTCGGATTTGGAAATCAGCTCTTTTATCTCAGCGTCACCGACAATAATGCCGGGCACATTATAAACTATTACCTGCTGGTAATAGCGCTTCGCGTTTTCAGATTCAGCCCTCTTTTCTGCGGCGAGCGCGTAAAAATAAAGCCGTTTCATATTTTTAAGCGTTAATTGTTTGATTTTTTCCGTCCTCGGATCTTTCTTTTCGCGCGTTTTGACGGCCTCGCGGATTGTTTTTCCCGCGCGCGGGGAATGCTCGGGGAGCTCCCCGAATCTGACCGAAAGGCCGAGCCAGTGATTACCCAAAGTTTCCTCAATTCCTCCCAGCGGAAGCGTAAAAGCGTAATCAAACGAGAAAAGATTCATACGGTAAGAGGCGCCAACGGAAATATTAGCGAGATCTCCCCCGAATTCAAAACCGCCTCTCAAGCTGAAAAAGCTCAAAACATTGAGTTCGGTGCCCAGCCTGAAACTGCCGCCGGCATCTTCTTTATCATATTCTCCCGTCACCTTATACCGCGGCTTTATCAAAGCAATTCCCGTCTTAATCCTGAGAGGAAGTTTGTAAGATTCCCTTAGTCCCATATCAGGCGAAACAATGTTCTGCAGGGCGCACCCGAAACGGAAATCACCGGAATTTTTCAGTATGCCTGCATCCACTCCGAAACCGCTCTTTGAAAAACCCGAATCAAACACGGGGTCACCGGCGCCGTCCGCATATCCCTTGGTGTTGTCAAAGGCGTTAGACGTATATTTTGTGGAGCCGTATTCAATCGTCATCTGTTTCAGCGAGACGCCTAAATCAAAATATTTAAAGCGTTTGGCCGCGGCGAAAGCGTATTGGTTCTCACCGTAATAACCGTCCAACGAGAACTGCTTCACGGCAAAACCCAGCGACGCGAATTTCGCGGGATACGCGAACATGAGATTCGTATCGCCTATATCCGAATTATCCGAAAGATTCATAAACATTTTTCCATATGAGCTTGCCGCCTCGGGATTTTTAAGACCCGCAAGCCCGGCGGGATTATAATAAACGGCATAAGCGTCGTCGGCTATGGCCGTGAAAGCGTTCGCCATGCCTGCGGCTCTGGCGCCCGCGCCTATATCCTCAAAAGCGGCAAATGCGGAAACAGCGGCCAGCATCAGGAGCAGAACGCCCTTCATGGCTGTTATCCGGATTAGTTGTTTAAGTGCTTTTATCATCTTGCCACCACCACTGTTCCGTTATAAACTTTGCCTTCCGCTTTTATCTGCCATATATAAACGCCCGGGGAAACATATTGGCCGCCGGAATTTTTCCCGTCCCAAATAAGCGAACCCGACACTGATGAGCTCACGCCTCCGAGTTTCATATCGGACACCTTCCTGCCTCTTATGTCAAAAACCTCGCCGGAAGGCGCGAAACTATTAGGATTATCATAATAGAATGAGCACTCATCATTGAGATTGTCGCTGTTAGGCGTGAATATCTTTGGAATGGGCCCGTCTATCACGCTGAAATTCGTCGCTCGCGGCGACACCCTCAGCTGATAACTGCCAAGTTTATTTGTAAGTATCCTGACGCAGTTTTCGGATGTGTCCACTTCTCCGCCGACTTTCACCCACTCAACGCCGTTGAACCACACGAGAGCGAGGGATTTGGCGGCTTCCGATTCATTGACCGAAAGCGACTGTATCGTACCGCCGGATGAAACATTATAATATATCTTAATTTCGGCAATCGCTCTGTCAAAAATAAACTTCACTTTTTCTTTTGAAATATTTTTCTTCGTCTCAAAATCATAGCTTCTGAGCACCCTGCCGGAAGGATAATTTTCGTCGGCAGATTTGCGGAATCCTGTTGAGATAACAATATCTTCGTCAAAACCGTTTCTGAGAATAGCTCCGATTTCCGCGGGAATTCTGACAGCCGCGCCATCGCCGGCAATCCAGAGATTTAACTCATCCGTCGTGTCGGCAATCATTGACATTCCGCTTTCATTGACAGGCGACGCGCTGTCGTATGCCTTTACAGCGTAGAAATATGTCTGCGTTGAACGCAAGAGCGTGTATTGCGTGACGGCGCCCAGCTCGGCCAGCTGCGTAAACGGCGACCAAACGCCCGTCGAGCGGTATATTCTGTATCCTGCGATATCCGAGCACGCGCTGCCGTCGCTGTTTATTGTCACCGACGACCATCTCAGCGTAAATGAGTACCCGTCCGCGGAAATTGCGCCGTAAACACCGCCCGGCACATCCGGAGCGAGCGAGTCAACAACAAGAGTCCAGCCCGTCGCCGCGTTGGAAAGCGCCGACCAGTTACCCGCGTCGTCCGCCGTCCAGAGCACAAAGTAATAGGTGCTGTCGCCCGTAAGAGAGCCAATTTCATAAGTCTGAATTTCACCGGCAGCCATTGAGCTTGAAACAGAAACCTGCGCCGAAGTTCTGCTCCACGCAATAACATAAGTTGAATACTGAATTCTGAATTCGCCGCCTGTTATATCTCCGTTCGTCCCGTCGTCTCCCGGAGCCGTCCACTGCAGCCGCAAAGCGTTGACCGCGCTGTTGTCGGAAACAATCAAATCACTAACAGCCGCGGGCGCCGTCACATCAAGCGGCGGCTGAGGCATCGCATAAACAACAGCCGAGGAAGACGACGAGTTGCCGTATGCGTCTTTCGCGGTTAAGAAATAATAATAAGTCGTGAAATTAGTAAGACCGCTATTCGTGAAAGAATTTGTAGCGGTGTCATTTATGACACTCCAATTGCTCTCATCAGTTGACCTGTAAATTCTGAAAAAAGCGAAGTCGTCATCTTCCGTGTTAGCGTTCCACGAAAGCGATACATAAGCGTCGCCAGCTATGGCCGTCACGCCCGTTGGCGCGGCCGGCGCGATATTGTCAAGCGTCCAACCCGTCGCCGCGTTGGAAAGCGCTGACCAGTTACCGCCGTCGTCCGCCGTCCAGAGCACAAAGTAATAAGTGCTGTCGCCCATAAGAGAGCCAATTTCATAAGTCTGAATTTCACCGGCAGCCATATCGCTTGAAACAGAAACCTGCGCCGAAGTTCTGCTCCACGCAATAACATAAGTTGAATACTGTATTCTGAACGAACCGTTCGTTATATCTCCGTTCGTCCCGTCGTCGCCCGGAGCCGTCCATTGCAGCCGCAAAGCGTTAACCGCGCTGTTGTCGGCAACAAGAAGATCCGTCACAGCCGTTGGCGCCGCGACATCAGGCGATGTTGTCGCCGATGACACATTGAGCGTCACCGACCAATTCCCGCCGTCATCATATGCCTTGATACCGAACCACAATTTTGCGCCCGGAGTGAGGCCCGTTATAACCGCAGTTTGTTCCGTGCCGGGAAGCTGAGCCGCGGATATTTGAACCGTCTTCACCGCAGCGGCGAAACTCCACCAGTTGGCCGCGCCGCCTATGGTGGAGGGATCAACAGCGCTTGCCTTCATTTCATAAACAAAGGAGTTGTAGTAGGGCGGCAAATTCGCCGTAAGCTGACCTGTTATTCCGTCGTCGCCCGGAGCCGTCCATTGCAGCCGCAAAGCGTTAACCGCGCTGTTGT
Organism: bacterium; assembly: GCA_013791675.1. GTDB lineage: Bacteria > CG03 > CG03 > CG03 > CG03 > CG03. The sequence continues at coordinate 10,492 of VMTI01000185.1, forward strand.
CGGCAACAAGAAGATCCGTCACAG
>VMTI01000215.1 GCA_013791675.1 bacterium
CTCAGACAAACTTGATTCAAAAAGTAAACTGCAGCAGATTGTGCAAAAAGAATCAGGGGTTCTTCCTCAATACAATGTTGTCAGCGAAGAAGGCCTGCCTCACAAAAAGCATTTCGTGATAGAAGTGGAGTTTAACGGCGAAGTGCGCGGGTCGGGGGAAGGATCCAACAAAAAAAACGCTCAGGAACGCGCGGCGAAAGACGCCCTAATGAAAAGAGGTTACGGTGCTTGACAGTATGACAGTAGCAAAAGTCCTTGAATTTAAAAACGTTGTCAAAATTTACAGGAAAAATCATTTCTTTAAAACAGTGAAAACAGCCGCTCTGACAGATTTTTCTCTTGAGGTAAACAAGGGTGAAATTTTCTGTATTCTCGGCCTCAACGGCTCCGGAAAAACGACGTCGGTAAAGTTGGCGCTGAATCTGCTTTTTCCCGATTCGGGAGAAATAAAGGTGCTCGGTGAAAAACCTTCCCCGGAAGTGATAAGCCGTGTGGGCTATGTGTCGGAGAGCCCGTATCTTTTTCCGTATCTCACCGCCCGTGAATTTTTTAATCTTATGGGTATTCTTTCGGGGCTCACCGCCGCCGAGCGTTTGACCGCCGAGGACAGGTTGTGCGATTTTCTCTCGCTCGGTGATTTTATAAATAAGAAAATAGGAGAGTGTTCAAAAGGCATGCAGCAGAGAATACTTCTGGCGCAGGCGCTTATTCACGACCCGGAACTTTTGATACTTGACGAGCCTTACTCCGGCCTTGACCCTGTCGGCATATCACAGATGAGACAATACATAGAAAAGCTGAACGCCGAAGGTAAAACAATAATTATGACTTCTCATCTGATTTCCGAAAGCGAAAAAATAGCCAGCCGGGCGGGAATTTTGAAAGGGGGGCGTCTCGCCAAAGTTATTCCTGTAAAAAAAGGTTTTCTGGAAAAGGAATTTTTGGAGGCTGTTTTATGAAATCTGTTTATAATGTGGCCAAATATACGCTTCTTGAAAACGCCAGGAGCCGGTCCTTCTCGCTGTCGCTTGTTTTTATAGCGCTGGTGTTCGTGTCGGCCTTTGTTTTTTCGCGGCTTTCGGAAGTTGTGGAAATACGGGCGATCCAGGATATAGGTATGGGCGCCGTGCAGTTTTTTTCTTTTTTGACAGCTCTTTTTTTCGCGGTGAAAGTGGCTTTCGTAGAGGCCCAAAACAAAACCATATATCTTCCGCTGACGAGGCCCGTGAAAAGAGGAGAATATATTTTCGGGAGATTTCTTGGTATAGTTCTTTCAGCGGCGCTGGAAATAGCGGCGATGGGGCTGCTTCTGACTTTACTGCTTTTAATGAAGAACGCGCAACTGGACGGATTTTACTTTATGTCTTATTTTTTTATTTTTCTCAAAATAATGATGATAACGGCGGTGACGATTCTTATATCGCTTGCTTCTACGAGCCAGGCGTCGGCCTTTATATTTTCATTTCTCGTGTGGATAGCCGGGCACTCTTTGGGCGAAGTTGAATATCTGCTTGATGAAATGAGTCCTGTCATGGTGACTCTGGTGCGGATTTTCAAATGGATATTTCCGAACTACACTTTGCTCAATATGGCTGATTATACGGCGGGGCGTTTTATGGCGGCGGCGGGTTATCTGCCGGCTGTTCTTTACGCTTTTTTTTACGCTTTCGCTGTCATGTGGCTCGTTGCGGCGGTGTTTGACAAAAAAGAATTTTGAGGGACGGTGCTTTACAATAAGACAAAAATAACATCCGGCTGGGTGAAGCCGGCGCTTTTTACCGGTTTTTTTTTAGCGAGTATTCTAATGCAGCAGCAGGCGCAAAAGTATTTTACTTTCAGAAATACGCCTTTATTTTCAAAAGATTTTTCCGAAGTGGCGCGCTACAGCGATTTTTGGCTTATCCTTTTCGGACACCGGCGCATTGCCTCGGATATTGTTTTTATACAGACTCTGCAGTATTACGGCAGCATTCATAAAGATGAGATTGACGAGGGGGCGAAAGTTTCGCAGGGAGACGGTTTCGGCACAGGCCTTGTGCGTTATGATAAACTTTTTTCTTATGCTCTCAGATGCGCCAGGCTGGACAGGAATTTTGAGTTTGCCGCTACTTTCATGGCGGCGGCCCTGGCCTGGGTGCAGAACAGGGAGAACGAGGCCATATTTCTTCTGACGGACGCCATAGATTTCTGGGACGCTCAGAAGATGGACACGCCTGTTTTCTACCAGGCAAACCTTTATCTTTCGGCCATAGCGGTGAGGAAGGAAAAGGGCATCGCCGCATCAATAATTTATATGGAAAAGGCGATAATGTATCCGGATTGCCCCGATATGGTGAAAAACATTCTTGCCGAAATATATATGAGAGAGAAAGATTATAAGAACGCCGCGAGGGTGGTGGCTATGAATATTGATTCAAGAGATCCCATATACAGGCGCAAGGCCCGCGAGAAACTGGAAAAAATTTACAATCTTACCGGAGCGGGGAACCGGAAATAAATATTGTGCCGCAAGGCCATGCGCAAGGCCGGATGCATTTGACGGAAACGAGATTTTGTTTTAAACTTAGAACTCTGAGATTAACTGGAATTTAGATTTTGAGAAAGATTCGGGAGGAATTAATGACTGATTACAAAAAACTTGGCCTTGTGAACACAAGAGAACTTTTCAAAAAAGCTGTCGGCGGCGGTTATGCCATACCCGCCTACAATTTTAATAACATGGAACAGCTTCAGGCGATAATAAGCGGCTGCGCCGAGAGCGGTTCGCCGGTAATACTTCAGGTGTCAAGCGGCGCGAGAAAGTATGCCAACCAGACAATGCTCAGATATATGGCCCAGGGCGCCGTCGCCATGGCCAGAGAAGATTTGAAAAGCAATATTCCCATTGTTCTTCATCTTGACCACGGCGACACTTATGAGCTTTGCGTTTCCTGTATTGAAAGCGGGTTTTCGTCCGTTATGATTGACGGTTCTTCTCATTCCTACGACGACAATGTGGCTCTCACAAAAAAAGTTGTGGAGTACGCTCATAAATACGATGTGACGGTGGAGGGCGAGCTCGGAGTGCTGGGCGGAATAGAAGATGATGTAAAAGCCGAAAAGTCAAATTACACAAAACCGGCGGAAGTGGAAGATTTCGTAAAAAAGACGGGCGTTGACAGCCTCGCCATTTCCATAGGCACTTCTCACGGGGCCTTCAAATTCAAACTGAAGCCGGGTGAAAATCCGCCCCCACTCAGATTTGATATTCTTGAGGAAGTTGAAAAAAGAATTCCGGGTTTTCCCATAGTTCTTCATGGTTCATCGTCGGTACCACCGGAATATGTGGCATTGTGCAATAAATACGGAGGGAAGCTTGACAACGCCGTCGGCGTGCCGGAAGAGCAGCTGCGCAAAGCGGCTAAATCGTCGGTGTGCAAGATAAACATTGACACCGACGGGAGACTTGTTATGACGGCAAAAATAAGAGAGGTGTTCGCGGAAAAACCCTCGGAATTTGACCCGCGTAAATATCTGGGGCCGGCCAGAGAAGCTCTTAAAAACCTGATAATACACAAAAACAGAGAAGTGCTCGGCAGCGCCGATAAAGCCTGACCCGTGCGCCGGGCCGCTTCGTTTTTTCTGCGCGTAATTCTCAGCGCGGGCATATTCATATATGTAATAACGGCAACCGGCAGTGTTTCAGAAGGGCCTTTTCTTCTAAGATTCTGGGCAAGCTTTTCCGCTGTTATAGGAAAATTCGCGTCTATCCCTTTTTCTGTTTTGATAAGCTCTGTCGCGCTTTATGTGATTGTGCTTCTGTCAGCCACATTAAGGTGGCAAATTCTTCTCACCGACCGAGGTTTTGGCGTTTCCTACAAAAATACGTTCAAATATGTTCTGATAGGGCAGTTGTTCAATAATGTTATGCCGTCAACGCTCGGCGGCGATATTGTTAAGGCCTATTATATTCACAGGGACACGCTCGGTTCAAAGAAAACGGCGGTATTCACCATTTTTATGGACAGGGTCATAGGTTCTCTGGCAACATTATTGGTTATTTTCGCGGGAGCTGTGTATCTTCAGGCTAAAGAACCATCACTTCAAATTCTTGTTTACGCTTTTATAGCCGCGGCCGCTGTCGGCGCTGCCGCTATGATCATTCTTGATGAAAAATATCTTGAAAAACTTAAGTTTTACAGAAAACTTCCCGGCGGCCATCCAATGCGGAAACTTCATTACGCTTTTTTTTATTATAAAAAGGGGGGGCGAAAAGCTTTTTTTCAGGCGTTGGCCGTTTCACTCTTTATACAGGTGTGCGCCATTTCCATGAGTTATATCATAATGTCAAGTTTTTTACAAAAACCCTTGTCTTACTGGCATTTTGTCTGCATTATTCCTGTCGCTAACATAGTGCAGGGCCTGCCGATATCGTTTGCGGGATGGGGCGTGGGCGAAGCGGCTTACACCGTTCTTTTTAAAATGATAGCCGTCACAAGTGAAGTGGCTGTCGGTACATCCGTTTCCGTTAAACTCATCATTCTTCTGGTCGCTCTTGTTTCGGGGCTTCCCGTATATATAGGAAACAAAAAAAACGAAATCATTCAGTCAGATTCCTGAAAACTTCATCGTTTTTTTGACACGAAGGGTCAAAATTTGTAACATTACTACCGTAAACTATGTGAAATATGTTGTAACTCAGGAGGTAAAGTGGCGATGAAATTTAAAAATGTTGCTATAACCGGAGAGCCCGCTTCGGGCAAGACACAGCTTTGCGAGGCCATACTGCATAAAGCGGGGATAGTTACCAGACTGAATCTCGTGGCAAAAGGGCAGAGCGTTTTTGATTCGCAGAATGATGAAAAAGAAAGACAGCTTTCAATAGATATGGCCCTGGGTTATTTTGAAAAAGACGGGGTGAAAGTGAATATAATAGACACACCCGGCTATGCTGATTTTATAGGCGAGGTGATTGCTGGCATTTTCGCTTCCGATTTTGTTCTTATCCTTCTTGACGGTGAAAAGCCTATTTCGGCCGCGGCGCAAAAATTTTTCGCTTTGGCTAAAAAATACGGAAAGCCGGCGGCTTTTTTCATAAACGCGATGGCAAAGGATGCCGCCGCGTTTGACGCGCGCTTTTCGGAAATAAAAGACAGGGTGACAATTAACGCCGCGCCTTTTTACATTGCCGGCAAATCAGGGAAAATAGATATTCTAAATGATGACGGGGATTCGCCCTACAAGGAAACTCTAATGGAAGCCATAGCCTCGTCCGACGACGCCTTGCTTGAGAAATATCTCACTGAGGGAAGTATAACGAAAGAGGATATAGCGGCGCCTCTGATGAAAGGAATAGCGTCGGGGAAAATCGTGCCCGTGCTGAGCGGTGACGCCTTAACGGAAGACGGCGTTGACAATCTCATGGATTTTTTTCTGAAATACGTGCCGGATATATCCAGGGACGCGTCAAAGCCCGCGCTCGCCCAAATATTTAAAATTTCCGCTCAGGGGCATACGGGAGAAGTCGCTTATGCCAAAATCCTTGAAGGAAAATTTTCTCAAGGGACCAATATTTACAATGTGTCCAGGAACAGTTCGTTCCGCCTTACGCAGATAAACGCGGTGCAGGGCGCTGATAAGCAAACTGTTACCGAGGCTGTGGCTGGCGACATCGTAGGTTTTGTTAAATTAAAAGACGTGTATACCGGTGACACCGTTTCGGAATCAAAATCCGCCGAGCCGGAAAAATTCGCGGAGTTTCCGCAGCCGGTGTATTCCGTTTCAGTGAAATCAAAAACTCCCGGAGCCGAGGAGAAAGTCGCCACCTCGTTAGCGTCTATAAGAAAAGAAAATCCCATTATCCGGTTCGGTTTTAATTCCGAGACAAAAGAAATGGTTCTTTCGGGTATGGGAAATATACAGATGGATATTTTAGCGAAAAGGATACTGTCCAATTTTAATACCGAAATTGAGCTTTCTCCTCCGAGAATACCTTACAAGGAAACTATAGGCATACCGGCCGACGCCGAGGGAAAACACAAAAAGCAGAGTGGCGGACACGGGCAGTTCGGCCGCTGTGTTCTGAAATACGAGCCGCTTGAAAGAGGCGCGGGGTTTGAATTTGTCAATAAAATAGTCGGCGGAGCCATTCCCGGTAATTATATTCCCGCCATAGAAAAAGGGCTGATTGCGGCGCTGGAAAAAGGCGTTGTGGCCGGATATCCCATGGTGGATATAAAAGCCACAGTTTATGACGGTTCATATCATGAGGTGGATTCCTCAAACCTCTCTTTTGAAATAGCGGCGTCAATTTCTTTGAAAAACGCCATGGATAAAGCCAGGCCGATTGTGCTGGAACCGATAATGTTTCTTGAAATAACATTCCCCGATGAGTTCACGGGCGCTATTTCCGGAGACATGACCTCGCGGAGAGGCAGAATAATCAATTTTGAAAAAAACGGCGTCATGCAGGTAATAAAGGCGGAGGCTCCTCAGTCTGAGGTGACCGCGTATGTCAACGAGCTGCGCTCAATGACGAAAGGCCAGGGGGAATTTACGATGAAGTTTTCTCATTATGATCCGGCGCCCGCTAATATTATGAACGCTCTTGTTGAAAAACACAGCAAAGAACAGGCAGAAGGAAGATAAAATATAAAGAACTCCCGGGGAGAAATAAATGAGCGGACATTCAAAATGGGCTGGAATTAAACATAAAAAAGCGGTTATTGACGCTAAGCGCGGGAAGATTTTCTCAAAGATTGTCAGGGAAATAAACGTTGCCTGCAAAGAAGGCGGCGCGAATGCCACCGACAATCCGCGGCTCCGGCTTGTCATAACAAAAGCCAAACAGTTCAATATGCCCGCGGATAACATAAAGAGGGCCATCGAAAAAAGCGCTAAATCGTCGGTAAATTATGATACAGTTCGTTACGAGGGCTACGGCCCGGGCGGCGTGGCTGTTATGGTCGAGGCGCAGACAGACAACAGAAACAGAACGACGCAGGAAATTAAAAATATTTTTTCGTCTCATGGAGGCAATTTCGGCGAAGTGGGATGCGTCGGATGGATGTTTTCCAAAAAAGGCTGTATACTCACCGAAGCCTCTCAGGGGGAGGATAAGGTTATGGAAGCGGCTCTCGCGTCGGGCGCCGACGACATAAAGGAAACGGATGAGGGTTTTGAAGTTTATACCTCTCCTGATAATTTTGAGAAGGTCACGGAAGCTCTTAAATCCGCGGGGATAGAAATTGTTTCATCTTCTGTCTCAAACATCGCGCAAACATCCGTCCGGCTTGAAAGTGACAAAGCCCGCGCGATGCTGCGGCTTATGGACGAATTAGAGAATCATGACGATGTTAGTGAGACCAGCGCTAATTTTGATATTGACGACAGTGAAATTGAAAAATTCTCAGGCAGCCTCTGAAAGATGAAAGTTCTCGGAGTTGATCCAGGCACTTATAAAACCGGCTGGGGTTTTATAGAGGGAACCCGCGGTGGTTTTTCGCGCTGCGAATGGGGTGTGATAAAGCCTGTTAAAACGCGGCCACTCCCCCAACGCCTCGCTTGCGTTTATGACGGACTGGACGATATAAGAAAAAAATATGTTCCCGATGTGATTGTATGCGAAGATACCTTTTTGCACAAGGATGTCAGGGCCGCGCTCAGCATAGGGCGCGCCTGGGCGATGGCGGCGCTCGCTGCGGCAAAAAACGGTTTGCCTTTCAGCACATATTCGCCTACGGAGATTAAAAAATCAGTGACGGGTTACGGCCGGGCGGGAAAAGAGCAAATGACTTCTCAGATACGCACTCTATTGGGGATAAGCGGCGAGGTTCCCGAAGACGCTGCCGACGCGCTTTCATGCGCATATTGCCATCTCACCGATATGAGGAATTACACGCAAAAGCCCTTCCTGGAGTGCGCGAGATGATAGCTTTGCTTAAAGGAATTCTTGTTGAAAAAAGCCCAACCGTTGTAATAGCCGTTTCAGGGATAGGGTTTGAGCTTTTTATGACAGACGCCTCTAAAATGGCACTGCCGGATCATGGAGAAGAGTGCCTTGTTTACACCCTCGTAAAACACAACAGAGACGAGCTTCCGCAGATCTACGGTTTTATGAAAAAGGAGGAGCGGGATATTTTTAAACTTCTTATTTCAGTTTCCGGCGTGGGGCCGAAAGTGTCCATATCGCTTCTCAACATATACACGCCCTCTCAGATAGTGTCATCCATTATCTCCGGCGATGAAAAAGCGCTCTCGGCTGTTTCCGGACTGGGAGAAAAAAGCGCCAAAAGAATAATAGTGGATCTTAAAGACAGCGTCAGAAAACTTGGAATAGAGGATGACGGAATTCTTATCAGAGGGGATTTTTCCGACGCGGTGGCGGCTCTATCGGCAATGGGCTGGCCTTTCCATATAGCGCGCGGCGCCGTGGAAGAGGTGATGAAACAAAATAACGCGGTAAGCGAAGTGCACGAAATAATAAAAGCGGCGCTGGCAAAACTGGGTGGAAGAAAATGAAACAAACAAAATATACGGGGCCGGGAATTTTTGTTCTCAGCTCGCCTTCGGGCGGCGGAAAAACGACGCTTGTAAAATTTATGAAAAAGAAATTCTCCGCTATTGTTTATTCCGTTTCAACAACGAGCAGGCCGCCGCGGCCGGGAGACAAAAACGGCCATGATTATAATTTCATAAGCGCGGAAGCTTTCAGAAAAGGCATAAAAGAAAAAAACTTTGTTGAATGGGCGCTCGTCCACGGTAATTATTACGGCACGCCTTCATCCAACATAAAGAACGCTTTGAAAAAGGGCAAAAGCATTCTTCTTGACCTTGATGTGAAAGGCGCCAGGCAAGTTAAAAAATTGTTTCCCGACGCTGTTTTGATATTTATAACCGCGCCCGGAATAAAAGAGCTGAGCAGGCGCATTATTGCCCGCGGGCAGGATGATATGAATACTATAAGGAGGCGACTCAAAAACGCGAAAGAAGAACTGAGGCAGATAAAATATTTTGATTTTTTGGTTATGAACGATAAGATTGCAACCGCTCAAAAAAATATGGTTTCAATTTATGGCGCGGAACTTTGCAAAATAAAAAAAGTTTGATTGTTAGTGACGAGAATGTTTGAGAAAAAACTGGAGGTAGAATATGAAGGAAGCTATGATTGAAAATTTGAAAAAGAAACTTATGGATGATGTGGATATGCCGTATGTTATGCTGAACGATGCATTCGCCTTGTTTAACAAAAAATGGCTGGAGGCGCAAAAATCAAGTCCTCTAGACAGAAAGAATATGGATGAGCTGATCACGGAGGCGCTTGATGAATCCATACCGGACAAAGCTGAAAGCGCTCCCGCCGGGGCCATTCCGCCGAGTCGTGAAAAAAAGTAAAAATATACTTCTCGGGGTAAGTTCCTCGGCGGCCTGCGGAAAGGCGCTTACCCTGGCAAGCGCTCTTGTAAAAAAAGGGCATGCCGTGAAGACGGTTTTAACGCCATCAGCGGCAAGACTTATTTCGCCGCAGCTTTTCAGCGCTCTTACGAAAAACGATGCGTTCTCGGAGCAGTTCAGCGCCGATGGCGTTTTCAGAGAAGGGCATATAGCTCTTTCCGAGTGGGCGGATATTTATCTGATAGCTCCGGCCACAGCCAATACCATAGGGAAGCTCGCGGCAGGAATATGCGATAATCTCCTTCTGACTCTTGCGGTTTCCCGAAGAGCTCCGCTTTTCATAGCTCCGGCAATGGAAAGCATGATGTGGAAAAACAGAAACGTCCGCGAAAATGTGTCCAGACTCAAAAAAGGCGGAATTAAAATTATTGGCCCGGTCTCAGGGCGCCTGGCCAGCGGGTCGTCCGGGCCCGGAAGAATGAGCGAGCCGGAAGATATAATAAAAAAGCTTGCTTTGTGAAAAAAATTCTCATCACCGCCGGACCCACAAGGGAATATTTTGACACGGTCAGATTTATAACAAATTCATCAACGGGCGCGCAGGCCTCGGCGCTGGCGGATGGGTTTCTAAAGAGGCATTGCGCGGTGAGGGTGATAAGCGGCCCGGTTTCCATAAAATATCCGCCGCGATGCGAAGTGCTCAAAGTTGTAGGAGTTCGTGAGATGTTTCAAAGAGTTCGGGAAAATATAGAATGGGCGGATTTTGCTGTTTTCGCCGCGGCGCCCTGCGATTTAACTCCGGAAAGGGTAGCGAAAAAAAAACTGAAAAAGAAAATGGACGCCATGCCCGGACTTGTTTTGTCGCCTGACATAGCCGCCTCGCTGAACAACCTTAAAATTTCTCCGCCGTCTGCGGGCTTTGATCTTGAAGACGAACTGGATATGGATGAGGCCCTCTATAAAATGAGGCGAAAAAATTTTGATATTATCATTCAGAACACGCTCCCCGCTATGGGCTCGTCCCGCACAACAGGTTACATCGTCTCGGAAAACGAAGCTGTTCTTTTCAGCGATATAAGCAAAAAGTCTCTTGCCGAAATTCTCTGCGAAAAAATATGCCGAATTATAAACTAAAAAAAATTCTCTCCGAGATGCGTGATATAGGAATAGAAACTGTGCCGTCCTCATATCTTTCTCTGGCGGGCGAGGGCAAAAAAGCGCAAAAAAAATCCTCAAGGGACGCCAACGACGCACAGGCGGCTTCGCTTGACAATGCACAAGAATCACTGCTTGCAAGCGCTTCGCTTGAAGATGTTAAAGCCGAATACGCAAACTGCATGATGTGTCCTTTAGGACATGCCAGACTCAATATAGTTTTCGGCGAAGGCAGTCCGAATGCGCGGCTCATGTTTATAGGCGAGGGGCCGGGCTTTACGGAAGATCACACGGGCAGGCCTTTTATCGGGCGCTCAGGAAATCTTTTAACTAAAATTATTCAGGACGGCATGAAATTAAAAAGGGAAGATGTTTACATTGCCAATATCGTGAAGTGTCATCCCATGAAAGACCCTTCCTCTCCCGAAAAGCACGGCAACGACAGGCCGCCTTCGCCGGATGAAGTGGAAAAATGCATTGTCATACTCAGAAAGCAGATAGCCTCAATACGGCCGGAAGTGATATGCACGCTCGGCGCTCCGGCGGCCAAAATAATGCTGAACAACACCGGCGGCATTTCAGCCGTCAGGGGTAAAATTTTTGATATCAGCCCTTTGCCGGAAGAGCCGCAATACAGCGTGAAGCTTGTGCCGACATTTCATCCGGCTTATCTTCTGCGCAATCCCCCTGCTAAAAAAACAGCATGGGAAGATATAAAAGTTGTAATGAGCCTTCTCAGACTATAATTGCATGACTGTTCGCGGTGATAAAACTGTCCCGTATCTTATAAAAGTCTGCCTGCCGATTCCGGTGCGGGGCTCTTTTGATTATTTATCGGATGAACCCGTCGCCGCCGGATGCAGAGTGCTTGTCCCTTTCGGGAGCAGAAAAATCATCGCTTCTTGCGTGGGAGAGGGTGAGGGAAATAATATCGAAAACCCGAAACTCAAAAAAATAATAAAAAAAATAGACGATGAACCGATTATCACAGGCGAGCTGCTTTCTCTTTCGCTGTGGATGGAAAAAAGATATTTTACAACGCGCGGCATGGCTTTGAAAATGATTTTGCCGACGGAACTTAAAGGCAAGGCGCGTAATTTTAAATCCGCCGAAGCATTGCCTTTTCGCGGGGAATTGCCGCAAACAGCGTCTTTGCCGGATATGCCATCCGGCGCGAAAACAGTTTATGTTTCGGGAAGCAGGCTCTTTCTGAAAGCTTTTCTTATGCGAGAGATTGAAAAAACCGTTTCATCGGGAGGCAGAGTGATATTTCTGGTGCCGGTAATGAGTGAGACGGCGGAATTTGAGGATATTCTTGGAGGTTTCCGCGTGGCACGCTTCAATTCGTCTCTTCTGCCGTCCCACAGGCACAGCATACTGCGCGATTTCCGGGACGGAAAAATAGATGTCATCATCGGTACGAGAAGCGCTGTTTTCGCGCCTTTGGGAAAAAACGGCCTGATAATCATGATAGGCGCCGAGAAAAAAACCTACATAGAGGAGCAGCATCCACGTTACAGCACCGAAGAAGTGTCCATGCAGCGCGCGGAGCTTTCGGGCGGGCGTTTCATTGCCTCGGGCGGCGCCCTTACGGTGGAGCAGTTTTACAGGGTTAAAAGGGGACAAGCCGCCGCGGTGCATGAAAAAGAAGAAAATAAATCCCGCAGAGTTATGTGCGATGTAAATGAAGACGGAGTGAATTTCGGCGTTTCGCCGATGTTGTTAAAACACATAGGTAAAACGCTATCGGAAAAAAAACAGGTGCTCCTTTATTCGCCCCGCGGCGGCTGGGCGACATCTTATGTGTGCGGGGCCTGCAAATTTGTGATGAAGTGCGAAAAATGTTCACGCAGGCTTTATGTGTCACGCTTTAATCTTTATTGCCCGTCGTGTAAAAAAAGTTTTCCGCTTCCCGAAAGATGCCCGCGATGCAGAAGAAAGAAAATGAAAAACAGGGGAATAGGCCGCGCGCTTGTGGCGTCTTTTCTGCGGAAGCAGTTTCCGGGAAATGTCATCAGGGCAGTGGAAATAGAGTCAGACGCCTCCGAAAAAATAAGGGATTATGCCAATTATGAAAAAGGGAGCATTGACGCGCTGATAAGCGGGCCGGGTTTCGCCGCCATAAGAGACTGGTCAAAGACGGGGCTTTTCGCTGTTATGGACGCTGATTTTCTGCTTTATGGCGACGATTGGCGGGCGGAGGAAAAAACGTATTTGTGGCTCGCCAGCCTGTGCGGCTTTCTCGCTCCAGAAAACGCGAACGCTCTTTTTCTGGTGCAGACGAGAATCGCGCCGGAGCTTGTGAGAGCCGCGCTTTCGGGCGACGATTCTTTTTATAACAAACAGCTTGATATCCGCAGGAAATTTGCTTTTCCTCCTTTCGCGAGAATCCTTAAAATAAAAGTGTCCGGCAAATCCGCCGCCGCTGCATGCGTGAAAATACGCAAAGATATAGAAGGGAAGGTGCTGGAGATTTCGTCAGACGCGCCGTCTATGCCTTCTGCCGGAGGAGTGGAAATAAGGGTCAAGGTGCCTCCCGACGACACTTTTGAAATAGAGCCTATGAGAGGCGCCTCCATAACAATAGAGGAAGAGCGATGAATAGAACAAATTTGGCGGCGGGGCTGATTATTTTAGCGGCAGGGTTAATGTACTCGCTGAATATAAAAGCTAATCAGATAGGCCATCTCAACGACGACGCTTATTACATAAACGCCGCGCGCTGGTTCGCGGGGGTACAGGCCGAGCAGAAGGAATTGTCGTCAAGGTCATTGGGTTTTTCGTTTCTGCTTGTGCCCGCCGCCTGTATAGCGGGAGATTCTCTTTTGCCTTTCCGTATAACGTCTCTGATTTTCACGCTGGCTTCTCTCTGGCTGGTCTATCTGATTTTCAGAAAAAGAGCGCCGCCCGCGGTCTGCTTTTCTGTTCTTCTTCTGACGGCTTTCAATCACATGAATCTTATTTTCAGCACAATGGTTATGAGCGAGGAGGCGTATCTTTTTTTCTCACTGCTGGCCGTGTGGGTGTTCATCAGGCGCGAAAACAAAGGTTTTTCTTATGGCGAAGCTTTTTTTCAGGCGCTGACTCTTGCGGCTCTCTCTTACATAAGGCCGGAGGGTTTCCTCTTGGCTTTTACCGTGTTCACCAGCCTGCTTGCGGCGCGCCGCCTGAGGAATGCCCTTTACAGCATTTTTTTCTTTTTGCTTCTGGTTTTGCCTCTTGTTACAAACAGCTTCGGCATAGGTTCCAATCTGAACAAGTATATGAATGAGCTGCTTTTTCCTATGCTTTACGCGGGCTTGCCGACGGTCATAAAAGCGAATTTCATATATTTTCTGAAAGAAATTCCGGCGACGGCTTTTTTTACCGAGGTAATAAGAAGCCGTATGGGTATTTTTGAAATTTCCGCGTCGTTCCTTTTCACGGCTGTTATATTCAGCGGAATGTATATTTCTGTGAGGGGCGCGGGGCAAAAAATGTCTTTCCGCTCAACTCCGTCAATGATGAATTTTCTGATGGCGTTGTATCTTATTCTTTACACAGCGTTTCATGTCATCTGGCCGGCGAAAGGAGCGCGTTTTATAATACCGCTTCTGCCATTTATTTATTACTTTTTTTTCTCGGCGCTTATGCGATGGATTCCCGCTGTAATTCCCGGAAAATCAGGCAGGAAAGTTATAGGTGTTTTAACGGCGCTTATTCTGATGATTTTCGCTTATCAGAATTATCTGATTTTTATTACGCCGCCGCGAACGCTCTTTCCGGAGACATTCGCTTATGTAAAAACCGGCAGCGTTCCGGATGATATTTTCGTCAGCGAATCTTCAGAGCGATTTTTTCTTAAAACGGGAATAAAAGCGATTTCTCCTTCGGCGTATCTTACAGCCGATGATTTTTATTATTCGCTTATTACTGCCGGTGTCACGCGAGCGGCCTTCGGCCGGCTTCCGCGGCTTTCAACAGAATACGGCGAATTCCCCACACCCAGCGCGAGCGGCATTAAGAGATACGCTTTTTATCTGGAAAATTCAGCAAGGTTTGAAAAGGAATATGAAAATAAAAACGAGGGAACGGCGGTTTACCGTCTTAAAAAAACTTTCGCCGACGGTTTCAAAAAGGCCTATGATATTATGATACCGGCCTTGAACGATATTAAAGAAGGGCGGCTTGCGGAGGGTGAGAAAAAACTGAAAAAAACCCTTGAAATATGCCCGTTGCTTACAAAGGCGGCGGACAACCTGCTCCTTATTTATATTGACAGCGGACGTCTTGATAAAGCCAATGAGCTGCTCAAAAAAACTGAAAAATCAGGAGCGGCTTCGCATCTCACTCTTTTTCTTGCGGGGGAGCTTTGTGAAA
>VMTI01000163.1 GCA_013791675.1 bacterium
CGATCTTGATTCCGTTTCTCTTCTTCATGCCGCAAGCGTGCTTATGAGCGGTAAAGATCTTGCGGGCAACGAACTTGAAGGAGATGCTCCTGATTTCTGCCTCGGATGCGTGGTAAATCCCGGCGCCGACCCTCTGGAGCCGCAACTGCTTAAACTTGAAAAAAAGATTAAAGCCGGCGCGCAGTTTGTCCAGACACAGGCAGTGTATGAGCCGGATAAATTCGCTTTTTTCATAGACAGGGTAAGGAAGGAAGTGGGCGATATTCCCATAATGGCGGGAATTGTCCTTCTTAAATCAGCGGGCATGGCAAAATTTATGAACAAAAATGTCGCCGGTGTGCACGTGCCTGACGAGTTTATAGAAGAAATGACTTTTCCGAAAGGAACTCCCGTCGAGGAAAAGAAAGCGAAAAGCGTTGAAATAGGAATAAGACTTGTCAAAGAACTCAAACCCCTGTGTCAGGGAATACATTTTATGCCTCTGGGCTGGGACGACTGCGCCGCCGGAATCATAGCGAAATCAGACTTAAGTTAAGTCCTGATAAAAAACATAAAAAATATTCTTCCCATTAAGTGTATTGAGTTATTAATTGATGTCACCCCTGTCTTTTTTTTATACAATGGCTGCTTTTGAGTTATCAGGAGAATTTACTACAATGTTGGCGGGGATAAACGTAACAGAATCAAATTGGAGGATACAATGGGAGAAATCATTGACGGCAAGAGGATCGCGGCGGAAATCAAAGAGGAAATCAGGAAATCGCAGTTAAAGCCCAAGCTGGTTGCGGTTCAGGTCGGCGAGAACCCGGCCTCAAGGGTTTATGTGAACAACCAGAAAAAGGCGGCGGAAGAACTGGGCCTCGGTTATGAGCTTGTTGAAATGGATGCCTCAACTTCCGCGCCCGAGCTTAAAGCCCGTATTGAAAAGCTCAACACAGACACTTCCGTGAACGGTATAATACTTCAAATGCCTCTGCCTGCGGGGCTGGACGCGAAGGATTTTCAGGCGATTATAAATCCGGTAAAGGACGTCGAGGGACTCAATCCCGCGAACCTCGGGAAAATTGTTCTCGGAGAAATAGGCCTTGTTCCATGCACGGCGATGGCTGTGTGGGAAATAATAAAAAGAGAAAAGATCGATATAAAGGGGAAGGAAGCTGTTATTGTGGGGCATTCCTCCATCGTAGGGAAACCTGTAAGTATGCTGCTCCTTTCTTCTTTGAACGGGTCGGCGACCACAACCTGCTGTCACATAGCGACAAAAGATCTCGCGTTCCATACAAGAAGGGCGGACATACTGATAGTTGCTGCGGGTAAAGCGGGCCTGATCAAGGGTGATATGATAAAGGAAGGCGCTGTCGTTATAGATGTGGGAATCAACCGTATTCCGGTGCTGGACGAAAAAGGCGAGCCCGTTTTGAATGATAATGGGCAACCTAAAAAGAAGACTGTGGGAGACGTGGAATACGAAAAAGCCCTTGAAAGAGCCGGAAGAATCACCCCTGTCCCGGGCGGTGTGGGCCCGGTGACCACGGCGCTGCTTTTCAAGAATCTTATTTATGCCTGCAGTCTGCAAAAATAAAAAACAGCGTTCTCATAAACTGAGCCCAGTCCGGCTTGATAGATTGATACGGCGGTATAAAGACAAACCCGGCAGTCTGCTCGGGATACTGGAAGAAGCGCAGAAACTCAACAAATATAAATACCTCCCCGAAGAAACACTGGTCTATATCGCGCAAAAAATATCTGTCCCTCTTTCACAGGTCTATAGCGTTGTTACATTTTATTCTTTTTTCAATCTCCAGCCGCAGGGCGAGCGCACAATAACCGTCTGCCGCGGGACGGCGTGCCATACAAGAGGTTCAAAGGATATACTGCAGACAATTAGGGCTGAGCTGAACATTGACGAAGACTCAGATGAAAGCGTCCCTGTCACGACGGAAGACAACAAATTTACGACCAGGACTGTGGCGTGCATAGGACAGTGCGCTCTTGCTCCGGTGGCGGAGATAGACGGCAGAATACTTAGCCGAATCACCCGCGAAAAAATAAGGAAGATATTGAAGTCAGAATATTCTTCCGGGAAAAAATGAAGGTTCTAAAAACAGATAATCTCAGAAAAGCCGGGGAAAAAGGTTTGCAGAAAATTATATCCGGCCGCGTGCGGGTCGCTGTAGGTACGGGTACCTGCGGCATCGGAAATGGCGCGAAGGAATTGCACAGAGCTTTTGAAAAAAGATTTAACAAGAAAGGCGAGAAGGTTTCAATTGTAGAAACGGGTTGTTTCGGTTTCTGCACCGAAGAGCCGATCGTAAATGTTCATATCCCGGGCCACCCGCTTGTGATTCTTCACAGGGTGACAATGGAAGACATCCCTTCAATAATAAAGTGGGTAGGGGGAGGAAATATACCCGGGAAAAAAGTCTTGTGCAGGATAGAGGAATGGGATCACCTGACAGGAAAGATAATTTACGGCCGCGGGATGGAGGATGTGCCGTTGTGGAATGAAATTCCGTTTTTCAAAGGACAGGAGAAAATTGTCATGCGAAACTGCGGGCTGATAAATCCGGAAGACATAACAGAATACGCTGCTGTCGGGGGCTACTCCTGTCTTCAAAAAGTTCTCGGGGAAAATAAGCCGGAAAGCGTTATTGACGAAATAAAAAAGGCTGGTCTTCGCGGAAGGGGAGGCGCCGGATTTCCGACGGGTATAAAATGGGAATTGATGAGAAAAGCTCCCGGCAGCCCCAAATACATAATCTGCAATGCGGATGAAGGTGACCCCGGCGCTTATATGAACAGGAATGAGATTGAGAGCGACCCCCACTCCATGATAGAAGGGATGGGCATAGGAGCTTTTGCGACTGGCGCAGCTGAAGGAATAATTTACGTCCGGGCGGAATATCCTCTTGCGGTAAAGCGGCTCAGGAAAGCTGTGAAAGATGCTGAGGACTGCGGGTTCCTCGGAGAAAATATTTTCGGATCGGGATTCAGTTTTAAAATAGATGTTGTTGAAGGTGCGGGAGCATTTGTATGCGGTGAGGAAACTGCCATGATATCGTCGCTGGAAGGGAAATCCGGCAGGCCTGTCCCGCGTCCGCCTTTCCCCGCGCAGAAGGGTTATAAGGGAAAGCCGACAAATATAAATAATGTTGAGACGTGGTACAATATTCCGCCGATAATAAGCAGGGGATGGCAGTGGTTTAGAAAGACAGGCACAGGGAAAAGTCCGGGAACAAAGGTTTTCTCACTTGTGGGGAAAGTTACAAATACCGGCCTTGTGGAGCTTCCGCTGGGCACGTCCCTTCGCACGCTTGTCTACGGCATAGGCGGAGGAAACGGAACTAAAAAAATAAAGGCGGTGCAGTCCGGCGGGCCTTCCGGCGGCTGTATTCCGGAAGAGCTGTTTGATACCCCGGTTGATTATGAATCGCTTGCTTTACTCGGCGCGATAATGGGTTCGGGCGGTATGGTCGTGATGGATGAGGACAACTGCATGGTGGACGTGGCGAAATATTTCGTGGAGTTTACTGCAAGGGAGTCCTGCGGCAAGTGCGTTCCGTGCAGGGAAGGGCTGTTCAGGCAAATGGAAATCCTGAAAACTCTTACGGACGGAAAGGGCAGTGAAAGCGATCTCGCTCTGCTGGAAGAACTCGGGACAGTCATAAAGGACACGGCTCTGTGCGGTCTCGGACAGACAGGGCCCAATCCCGTGCTTACCACTTTAAAATATTTCAGGGAAGAATATCTGGCTCATATAAAGGGAATATGTCCCGCAAAAGTATGTCCCGAGCTGATTAAATATGAAATACTGGAAAAAGAGTGCATCGGCTGCACGGTCTGCGCCAGGAACTGCCCGCAGAACGCAATTACCGGCGAGAAAAAGAAAACTCATAGTATCATTCAGGAAAAATGCGTTAAATGCGGTATATGCCTTGAAGTGTGTAAGTTCGGCGCGGTAAAGAAAATATGAAAACGAAATTTGTGAGCATAACAATAAACGGCAGACAGTACAGTGTGCCTGAAGGTGAGAAAATAATTGCCGTCTGCAGGGAGGCGGGAATTGATATCCCGGCGCTCTGCTATCTTGAAGGAATATCGGAAGAGGCGTCGTGTTCCCTATGCGTCGTTGAGGTGACAGGGGCAAAGACATTACTGAGGTCCTGTGTTACGGCTGTTTCGGAAGGTATGGAAATATTTACCGGCAGTCCCCGCGTACAGAACGCGATAAGAATCAACCTTGAACTTATTCTTGCCGACCATCCTCTCGACTGTATGACCTGCGACAGCGACGGAGGATGCCAGTTACAGGATCTTGCTTACAGTTTCGGTATAAAGACCAGCCGGTTCTTAGATCCGGAAAAGGTGTTATGTAAAAAAGAGAAGACTTCCTGGGATACAAATCCTTTTATACAGTTTACCCCGGCTAAATGTGTTTTGTGCGGCAGGTGCGTGAACGCGTGTTCCAAACAGGCGGTCAATGATGTAATCGGTTTTGCTATGAGGGGGCACGGAGGAAAAGTGTCAACTCCTTTTGATAGGGGACTTGAACAAACGGACTGCAAGTTCTGCGCCGAGTGCGTCCAGGCCTGTCCCGTCGGGGCGCTTATAGAGAA
>VMTI01000093.1 GCA_013791675.1 bacterium
GTGCATAGCTCCCTCCGCCGTCTTTGGATAAAAAAATGCTTATATCGTGAAACGCGTCTCCCACATTGGGCTCGGAAATTTGCCAGATGATATCGTTATTCCCCGTAAGCACCGCTCCTGCCAACGGAAAAAGCACACTGATAGAGGGAGGAGCGTTCGTAATCGCCTGCGCGAAATTTGACAGATAAGAAACATTGCCCGCCGCGTCGCGCGACCTTACGGCAAAAAAATAGGTCGCGCTGTTTTGGAGAGCGGACACCGTAAAAATTTCCAGGCTTCCCGGTGATTTAGGCGGAGAGGGGCCGGATGTGGAATTTACCGAAAGAATATCAGCTACGAGGAAACTGAAACTGGCGTAAAAAATCTCATAATCCGAAATAATATTAAACGGCGGGTCAGCGGGGCTAGTCCAGGTTAATTTAATTTCACCATTGGAAGCGCCCGTCATAGCGTCAAGATTAGCTATCGCCGTGGGGTCGGAGGTGTCAACGAAAAAACTGAATGTTCCGGACCAGCCAGACTCATCATTGTAATCATCTTTGGCTTTCAATCTCCAGAACCAACCGCCCGGCGAAAGGCCGGTCACCTGAAAAAAAAGAGAGTTGATTCCCGAAATATCTTTTGCGGGCAATACAAAAGCGTTATTATCCGCCACCTGCAGACGATAAACAGCTCCGGAGCTGTCAGGGTCAAATGCTTCATTCCAAAAAAAAGTGGGGCTCGTATAATTTACGTAAAATGTGTCGGAAGGCAGACTCGGTGCCGGAGGCTCGGGGAAAGAATTGCTGTTGATTGTGATAGATGATATCTCAGGAGTTTCCACGCCGTCGGGAGAAGTTAATATCGCTCTCCAGCGCACATATCTGTAAGTAATGTAATTCTCAATATCTGTGAGCCACGCAAACCATATAACAGTGTCTGACGAAAAACTGAATTCGTAATTTATTGTTCCTGATGAGATTTCATGGATTGAAGAATAAGACAGATATCTCGCGCGGCTGGTGCCGGAATCATAAGCTTTGGATCGCCCTTCGGCGTACGTATTATATTTAGTCCTGAACAGAATATCCGGCACGCCGGCAATAACGCCGGTTGAAATATCCGGAAAACCCGAAGCGGCCGTGGAAACGCATGCTGAAGTGAGTTTGATATAGTCATTCTCATAGGGAATGGGCGTTCCGAACACAGAGCCGGAGGAAACTATTACTGAAACTCTGTAAAATGATGAAGTTGAAACTTGAACGGGTTCTATATCCGCCCAGGCCCAGCCGGTGGCGCCGGAAACAAGAGCAGTGGCAAGACAGTTGCCTGAGTCAGACCAGAGATGAAGCGTGTAAGTTTCCAAATCGCTCGAAATCAAATATCTACCCAGCCCGATGATGGCCCCGGGTACGGTAACGCTGAATCTCCAGCCCGCTTCCCTGTTTATTGGTATCATTTCCGCGGAGCTTTCGTTTTCAAAAAGCTTTGAGCGTGTGGAAGGAAGCCTGAGAACTCCATCAGCCGTGTTCCAGTCGGCGTTGGTACCAATAGCATCCCTATGTTCGGATGTTGTAAAATCCTCACTGACCGGCATAGCGTAAACAGATAAAACGAAGCCTGCCGCAAACCAAAAAGCGATTAAAGCGTTTCTCGTTTTCATTTCTTTACATTTTACCTTAAATCAATGCTTTATTCCAATTTTTTCGCACCTGTGGCGGGAATTGACAATGCAAATGCAGCCGCGCCTGCGCAGCTATGAAGAATGAAATATTCTTCGCACCTCTCTTAGAGAGGACAAACAACAAGTAAACAGTAAAACAAACCAGAAGTAATCTTCGCGGGCTTAAAATACTTGACAAATATAGATAGGTTTGATACTATGTATA
>VMTI01000008.1 GCA_013791675.1 bacterium
AAGCCTATGCGAAGCTTCGGCGCGCGGATTTTTTCTTACCGTCGGATTATCATCTGATGAACGCCGGAAAAATATGCATTGTTTTTTATGAAAAGACCGGCGCGGCCGTATGGCTTGACAGAGGTGATGAGTTTTTTCAAAAGCTGATTAAAAGAAATCCGCGCCACGCTCTGGCTTTAAACGGAGCCGGTGTCGCAGCCAGGGAAAATTTCATTTTGTATGCGGATAAAAAATACGCTCTGAGAGCGGAAGGGTTTTTTGAAAAAGCCATAATCAATGACCCTTATCTGAAAGCGGCGCGTCTTAATCTCGCGCGTCTTCTGGAAAAACAGGGAAAGCTTGAGGATGCCGGTAAGCAGTACGAGGAAGCTCTGGAAATTTACGCTGATGACGAACTGCTCCTTTTTAACGCGGGTGTCGTGAATGTGAATTCGGGAAATTCAGCCAAAGCTCTCCAATACTGGCGACGGCTCGGCAGGATAAATCCCGATTACAGAAATCTCAGGAATTATATAAAGCGCGCCGAGGCCCTTGCGGTTGAGGACAGACGGAGGAATGAGGCACGTCCTTGACGACAGTCGGAAATAGCGGTAAAATACGACAGGAGAAAAATAAATGGCAGAAAGAAGAATCCATCTGAGATTTCCGACATTATCGGTTATAAAAACCGTTGAGATACACAGCACCGACGGAAAGACCGATATTCCCGCTATAATGTGCGATGTATCCGTGGGCGGATTGGCTATGATAACTTTTATGCCGCTCCCCAAAAATTCTGATATTGTGCTTGACCTGAACATGCCGGATATCAACCTTCACAAAGTCACCGCTAAAATAGTGCGGGTGGAGGAGAAAAACGGCACTTTTCTCATAGCCCTTGAATTCAGCAATCTGAATCCCGCGGTTAAGAAAAAAATAAACGCTATGGCTATTGACTGGAAGAAATGCGAGGAGCGGATGTCGGTTGGTGAAAAAATAGAATGCCCTCACTGTTCATATTACAATCTCTGCAGTAAAGAAGTGAAAAAAAAGCATGCCGCGCATCAATGTTCTGCCTGAAGAAGTCAGAAATTATATTTCCTGCGGTGAGGTCATAGAATCGCCTTATTCAGTTGTCAAAGAACTCGTTGAAAATGCTCTCGATTCCGGCGCCTCCAGAATAGATGTAAAAGCGCTTGATGCGGGCTTAAGTTTCATAAGCGTTACAGATAACGGTTCCGGTATAGCGTATGATGAGCTGCCGCTGGCGGTAGCGCCTTTCGCCACAAGCAAGATCAAATGCAAAAACGATATATCACAGGTGCGTTCGCTGGGTTTCAGGGGTGAGGCGCTCGCTTCCGTTTGCAACGTAGCGGCTTTGAAAATTTTTTCAAGCGTCGCTGATGGCGTCGCTGGCGGGATGATTTACCGGGAAGGCGGCAGGGAGATAGATTACAGGAAGTTTGCATGCCCGAAGGGAACGACCGTTGAGGTGCGGAAACTTTTTTTTAACGCGCCTGTTAGAAAGAGATTTCTCAAAAGCCCGAAATATATGAACGGCGAAATTTTGAGAATTGTTCAGGAATACGCGCTCTCCCGTCCGGATGTGGTGTTTTCTCTCAGGATTGACGACAAAAATTATTTTAATGACCTTGACGCCTCTGATGACGAGAGAGCAAGGGTGCTGAAAATCTTCGGTTTTGAAAACGCCGATTACGCGGAAATTGCAAACCCCGTTATGGGGCTTCGCTGTTTCGCGTATCCCCTAGAATACAAATCGTCACGGCGCTGGCAATTTATATTCGTCAACAAAAGGCCGATAACAAATTCCGCTTTTCTCAAAGCCGCCGAAAACGCTTTTGAGGGGTATCTTCCGAGGGGAAAACATCCGCCGCTTTTTATTTACATGACCGCATCTTCCGGCATCATAGACGTGAATGTGCATCCGGCAAAAAGAGAAATAAGATTTCAGAGCCCGAGGACTTTTTATCAGATGGTTTATGATGTGCTGAGAAACAAATACTCAAAAAATAAAATGGCTGTTTATCCGGGAAAACCGGAGATTCCCGGGGATTCTGCCGCGCCGCCTCCGGCCCTGCCGCTTCAGGGTGCGGACGCGCCTAAGACAACTGGTGCAATGATTTATACGCAGGGGCACTGCGCCGCGGCTGCGCATACCGGCGCCGAAGGGCGAAAGCCGGAAGCCCCTGATGCCGGTATACGCTGGGACAATTTCCGTTACGTCGGAAAATCGCACGGAAAATTTCTGATATTTTCAACGCCGGATGCCATACACATAATGGATTTCCATGCGGCTGCCGAAAGAATAAATTATGAAAAAATACAATTGAAAATAACGAGCGGAAATATTGCCGCGCAGAAACTTCTTGTTCCCGTGGAGGTGAAGCTTGACGCCTCCGAGATTGATGCCCTTAAAGAAAATTCAGCTTTCCTTGTGAAACTTGGACTGGCGCTTAAATATTCCATCAGGAGTGTTTTTGTCCAGTCTCTGCCCGCGGGATTCAGCGGGCTGGAAAAAGACATGCTTGAAAAAATAAGCGCGTGTCTTATAGACGGTAAAAAGCACAATGATATTTTTGAAAGTCTCGCGGACCGGGCGGTGAAAATTATAGCCTGCCATATGTCTCCCCGCGCGGGTGACGATATCAGAGCTCATGAGGCGGAAGCTTTTATAGGTGAGCTTAAAAAATGCTCTGAGCCGCTCCGATGCCCTCACGGGCGCCCGGTGATGTTTACTATTCCGGTTTCAAAGATGGATTTGGTTTTGCGCAGATGAAGCTTAAATCTTTCGCGCTCATAAAATGCGTCGTTGTCGGCGGCGGTCATGCCGGATGTGAGGCGGCGTCCGCATCCGCGAGGATGGGCGTTCCCACGCTTCTTATAACAATGCATCTGGACACCATAGGATACACTTCATGCAATCCCGCTATCGGCGGTGTGTCAAAAGGGCACATCGTCCGTGAGATAGACGCGCTCGGCGGGTTGATGCCGCTTATAGCTGATTCCGGCGGAATACAGATGAGACTTCTCAATTCATCGCGGGGCGAGGCGGTCAGAAGTTCCCGCGCCCAGATAGACAGGCAGATTTACCGGCAGAATATGAAAAACGCGATTGAGAACACAGATAATCTGTATCTGCTTCAGGACGAGGTGACGTCCATAGACGCCGGCAAAGGCCGGGTGCGGGGTGTGCGGACGCTGAGGGGCCTTTATCAGGGCTGCGAGGCTGTGGTGCTTTGCCCGGGCACTTTCCCCAATGGAATGATGTATGTGGGGGATGTGAGTTTTGAGGGGGGGCGTTTCGGCGAACCCTCATCAAAAGAACTTACGGAATCGCTCAAAAGTTTCGGCCACAGAATGATGCGCTTTAAGACGGGCACATGTCCGCGCCTTGACGGCAGAAGCATAAATTTCAAAAAAATGCTCATGCAGAAAGGCGACAAAAAAGTCGCTTATTTTTCTACGCGTTTCAAAGGCAAAAAGCCGAAACAGGTGCCGTGCTATATAACCTATACCAACAGGAAAACGGAAAAAATAATAGTCAAAAACATAAAACGTTCCGCTCTTTTTTCGGGCATGATCACCGGAACCAGCGTCAGGTATTGTCCGTCCATAGAGGATAAATACAGCAAATTTCCGGACAAAGACCGTCACCAGGTGTTTCTGGAGCCCGACGGCGTTAACACAAACGAATATTATCCAAACGGGCTTTCCACATCGCTGCCTTACGAGGTGCAGGAGGAATATCTTCACTCTATAGAGGGGCTTGAAAACGTGAGAATACTGCGTCCGGGTTATGCTATAGAGCATGATGTCATAGACAGCACCGAGCTCAAACACAGTCTTGAATCAAAAAAAATAGCGGGCCTTTTTATCGCCGGGCAGATAGACGGCACCACGGGTTACGAAGAAGCTGCCGGAGGCGGGCTTATAGCGGGAATAAACGCCGCCTGCTTTATTTCGGATTTGCCGCCTCTTTCATTGCGCCGCTCGGACGCGTACATAGGCGTGCTTATAGACGATCTTGTGACGAAAGGGACAACCGAACCTTACAGAATGTTTACCGCGCGCGCCGAATACAGGCTGAGGCTCAGAGAGGGGAACACGCGAATGAGGCTTTTGCCTTATGCAAAAAAATACGGGCTGGTTGATAAAAATAGTATCGCTGAAATGGAAAAATTCAAAAAAAATTTTGAGCTCGCCCTTGACTTTTTTTCGGTTACGAAAATAAAGGACGGAAAAAAGAAGAAATCCATGACGCTTAAAGAGGCGATTTTACAGGGAAAGACGCTGGGGTCACTCAAAAGACGCTGTTCTTTCGGAAAAATTCCGGACGACGCGCTGGAAGAGGCCGCTGTGGAACTGCGCTATGGCGGTTATATAGCTAGGATGGAAAAGGATATAAAAAAACATGATTTTTTAAGAGAAATAAAAATTCCGCCGGAATTTTCCTATAAAAAAATTAATAGCCTCTCAACGGAAATAAAACAGAAATTGTCGCGGATGCGGCCTGAAGATTTATATTCCGCTTCCAGAATATCCGGCGTTACTCCCGCCGCGCTTGATGTCCTTATGGTGTTCTTGTCCAAATCTGAAAACCGGCGGCAATAATGAAAAAAATAAGTCCTGGTTTTTTCGCGAAATTTCTCCTGGCTCTGGCGGGAATAACGCTTGTGCCTCTTATTTTTATGGGAATAAGGCTCATAGACATAAACAGGATTACTTTGAAGCGTATGGTTATGGAGCAGCACATAAGCGCGGCAACCGGAGCCGCTTATAAAGTTGACAGCTATTTTGACGGCCTTTCAAAAAGCCTCATATTTTTAACCCAGGCATATTCGCATAAGACGAGTTCGGAGGAGTCCCGCAGGCAGATGCTTAAGACTCTTGTCAGTTCATCCGGCAGCATAGAAAGCGCCGCTTTGCTTTCCCGTTCGGGCGGGGAAAAGATAAAATTCTACAATCCCGCTTTTACGGATGATTCTCCGGTTGTAGATTATTCCGGAAAAGACGAGTTTAAGGCCGCGCTTTCCGGATCTCCCGCGTCGGGGCGTCCCTACCGCCGGAATGGCAGAATACGCATTAACGCGGCATATCCAATAGGCAATGAAATCCTTTTTATCACTGCAGCGATAGATCAGCTCTTTTCAGACATAGCAAATACCAGTGTCGGTCGTGCCGGACATGCCATGCTTATTGACGGGGAAGGCCGTATTTTATCTTCCTCCGGAGATGAAAGCGCCGGCACTCATCCGCTGATATCGGATTTTCTGAATTATCGTCAAGCCTTCGCCCGTGATTTTATTATAGGTGGCAGGAAAATGTCAGGCGCTTACGCACCCTCTGAAATTATAGGTTGGGCGGTGATTGTTGAAGAGCCGTATGCGGATGCTTATTATTCTCTGTTTCTTATGAAGAGAAACGCCTTTTTTTGGCTGCTTGCGGCGGCGCTCTTTGCGCTTACGGGAGCTTTTTTCGCGGCAAAGTCGGTGACAAAACCCGTGAGAGAGCTGATTTCCGCGGCATCGTTTATAGCGTCAGGGGATTTCACAAATGAGGTAAAAGTTTCCTCCCACGATGAGATAGGCGAGCTCGCGAAAACTTTCAATAAAATGAGCGCGAAACTCAAAGAATACAATGAAATGCAGATAGACAAAATAATAGCGGAAAGAACAAAAACAAAAGCGGTGATATTTTCAATTTTTGACGGGCTCATACTGACCGATTATGAAGGGAAGATACTTCTGTCCAATGAACAGGCGGAGCGTATTTTGGGGCTTTCCGGATTGAAAGAAGGGGCTCATATTTTTGATTATGTGAAGGGAGATAAATCCGGGCTCAAAAATTTCTTTGATGATGTCGCGAAAAACAGAGACGAAAATATTGTGAGGGAACTATCGTTGTCCGGCGGCGAGTTTTTCGCCAAAGCCCAGACGGCGCCGGTGCGCACGGAAGACGGCCGGGCGCTGGGCACGGTGACGGTTTTCAGGGACATTACTCTTGAGAAGGAATTAGATGGAATGAAGGAATTCTTTATGCAGGCGATAGCGCATGATTTGAGAAACCCGCTGACATCAATAAGCGGTTTTATAGAGCTGATGGGCATGAAAAACTCGGGAAGTTTAAGTGAAAAACAAAAGAAATATCTTTCGGCCATGGACAGAGAAACGGAAAGGCTGATAGGCATGATAAACGATATTTTGGACGCGGCAAAACTTGACTCCGGTAAAATGGAGTTGTGTATAAAAAGCGTTCCTGTTAATTTTTTTGTAGTTAATGCCGTTGAGGGAATGCTGGGAATGGCGGCAAAGAAAGGAGTGGAACTCAAAAGTGAAATGCCCGCCATAAGCCCCAGGATAAACGCCGACGGCGAACTCATACAGAGAGTGATAGTAAATTTAATAGCGAACGCTCTGAAATACACGCCCAAAGGAGGGAGTGTGCTCGTTATGGTTTCGGATAACCCGAGTGCCGCGCGGGTGGAGGTGAAAGATACCGGGCCGGGGATGCCCCCTGAATACTGCGAAAAAATTTTTGACAAGTTTCAGCGGATGCCCGGCGCGTTGTCGGGAGGCACAGGCATAGGCCTGACAATATCAAGAGAAATAGTGAAAGCGCACCTCGGAAAAATATGGGTGGAATCAGAGCCCGGAAAGGGCAGTAATTTTATTTTTGAAATACCGAAAGGCATTGCAGAATCCGATAGAAAATGTTGAAAAACGCTTTTGCCACAGTTATTTTTTTTACGGCCTTATGCCTTTACGCGGCAGATGTCATTGTTGAGGTGCGGATTCCTTCCGGCACCACAACGGAAGCTATCGCCGAGAAATATCTCAAAAACGCTTCGGACATAAAGGAAGTGCGGCGTCTCAATAAATTACTTCCGAAAGGCGGCAAAGAGCTTGTGGAAAGCCCTTTTGTGAACATTCCGAAAAATCTCCTGAAAGAAAAAGTTTGCGACGCGAGTGCCGCAAGACCTCTTGTTCTAACGAGAAAAGAGAAAGAAATAAAGTGGGAAAAGCTTCCCTCCGGCCGCAGGCTTTTTCCGGGAGACGGCGTAATGACCTCGTCTGACGGTTCCGTGAGGCTGGGATTTCTGGCGGGGGGAAGTCTTTTTTTGGGGCCGGACTCACTGATTTTTCTCAAGGAAAACGAAGAAAGGCCCTCCGCGAGTTTTCTCGCGGGCAACATAAGTGTCGACGATATCAGGGTGGTAAGCCGCGGCGTTAAAGTGCAGCCGGCGCGCTTCGCGAAGTACAATATAAACACATCCCCGGACAAAAATGTGCGTTTGAGCGTTCACAGCGGCGAGATTGATGTGACCGCTCATAAAAAAACGGTGAAAGTGAAAGAGGGTTTCGGGACACTGGTGGCTTTTGGTTCCGTTCCTGAGGCACCCAGGCCTCTTCCAGAGGGGATAAGCGATTTTAACAATTTGCCCGGACTTAAAGAGGGCGAAAAATATCATTTTCAAATAGCTTCCGATGATAAATTTCAAAATATGATAAGCGATAAATATCTCGTTTCGGCGGCAGGCGTGGAAGCCGAAAAAGAGAATCTTCCGCCGGGAGGTTATTATTTAAGGGCGTCGCTTCTTTCAAAGGACGGTTTTGAAAGCCGGTGGAGCGCTTTTTATTATTTCGTGAAGGGCCCCGAAAGCAGGGACATCATTAAAGTGGAATCCATAACCGATCTCGGTGACGGCGTGCTGGAAGTGAAGGGGTCTTGCAAGGGAATGATGAGCGTTGTGATAAACGGCCATCCGGGAAAAGCGCTGGAAGGAGACAGATTTATCTGCGAATTTCTTATAGGAGAAGCGGAAATCTTCACCGTGTTTATTCAGGCGCAATCGGACTTTTTTTCCAAACGCTATAAGAAGACGCCGTCCAATTTATGGCTTCCCATAGATTAGAGCGGTAACTTCAAGCGGAAGTTTCTTTTTATCGGACGGCTTCTACTTTTTTAACCCCGGGAATTTCTTCTTTCAGGGTTTTCTCTATTCCCATTGAAAGCGTCATCTGCGACATAGGACATCCGCCGCAGGCTCCGGTGAGGCGCACTTTGACGACACCGTCGTCGGTGACTTCCACAAGCTCCACATCGCCGCCGTGGCTTTGCAGAGACGGTTTTATTTTTTCAAGCACTTCTTTCACTTTTTCTTTCATTTTTTTTCTCCTTTTTTCTTATTTACAGATAACTTCTTTTACGTAGACTCTGTTACCCGATTTTATATCAATTTCATTGCTCCCGCAATCAGGGCACGCGAATTGAGTGGCTTCCTCTATTGTTTTTCCGCAGTTCGGGCATATAAGGGTAGGGGCTTCCTTTTCAAATATCAGCTCGGCTCCCTGCCATTTTTTTTCCGGAAAGATATGGTCCTCAAAGGAATGGCGGAGAAAATTAATATCAAAACCGGACGCTTCTCCTACGACAATTATGATCTTGCGGGGGTTCCCGCCTTTAATTTTTTCTTCGATTTCTTTTGCAAGGGGTCTTGCAATACTCAATTCGTGCATTTTAACTCCTTCAGTTTTCCTATAAAGAATTCCGCAATCTCATCCGCGCTTTTTTTTACCTGTGGGCAAATGTCGGCCCCTATAGATGTGTCAGACGCCTGTATTCCCACGAGATATACTCTTTTTCCCGCTTCTTTGAAAAACCGGTCAATCATCTTCAAACTTAGAGAATGTGTGGAAATGCCCTGTGAGTTAAGTTTATCCAGAGCCGCGATTTTTATCTGTCCGGTTTCTTCATTTCCTGATAAGGCGTCAACAATGAAAACCAGATTTTCATCTCTGCCGGTTATTTTGAATATATGATTTTCAATCGCCATCCCCGCGTCTATAAATTTTTCGCTGTATTTATCCATTCCTTTTCTCACTGTGTAAATACCCGCGCTGTCATCACCCCTTAACTCATTGCCTATTCCCACGACGATAAAATCACTATCAATAAGATTGTCGAGTTCTTTTAAGGGGCTTGTCACAGAATGAGAGGGATGATATCAGAGAGAATCATAGATGTTTATCCGGTGCCTGCATTTCGGGCATAGGAGGGCAAACAGGTCATCTCTTTTATCAAGGCTGATTTTCTTTTTTGTATCCTCGGTCAAGCCGAGAGCTTTAAGTTTTTCATTAAATATCGCGAGATTCGCGGGCTGTTTTTCACGTAATTTTTCAAGCATCCATTTCACATGTTCCCTCGTGGATATTATAGCGCCGCAGGATTCGCATAAAAGGAGGTCACATTCTTTTTCCGCGCGCATCAGCTTTCTGTCAAAACCCGCGAGCTCAAATTCCGGCACCATTTTAACCCCGTTTTCCGTGGTGCAGATACGCTCACACTCTCCGCACATTATACAATCGTCGTAGCGCCATATTATTTTTCTCTTTCCTGTTTCAGTATCGTTTATTTCTTTGATGGCTCCGGCAGGGCACCATTTTACGCATCCGCCGCATCCGACGCATGTGTCCTGAGGTTCGGGCTTCCCCTTGTAGCGCGGATGGATTTTCGCCGGCCCGAAAGGATATCTGACCGTGGCGGCAGGGCTGAAAAAGGATGTGAGCGCTTCTTTAAGTTCTCTGAGTTTTGGATATTTCATTTTTTTCTTTTTTTACCCGACGTGAGGATATGCATTATATCGCGCCTTGAAACTATCCCCACCACTTTTCCGTTTTTAGTTATGGGCACGCGGCGGAATTTGCCTTCAGAAAGCACAGCGGCAATTATATTGATGTCTGTTTCAGATGAAAAAGCCGTGACTTTAGCGCTCATAGCGTCCCGGACCTTCGCTGTCTTAATATTGTTTTTGTTCGTGTAGTCTATTATATCTTTTTCTGATATTATGCCGGATATGCTGCCGTCGGGATCCACAACAGGCATTCCGGTTATTTTCATTTCTACCAGAAGGTCAACGGCGTCCTGAAGCGATGTATCGGGGCTGACGATTATTACATCTTTCTTCATAACATCATGGGCGGTTATGAGAGATACTGTGCCGTATTGGTCGCAGCAGCTTTTTTCCCAGAGTTTTACTCCGGATTTATAGGCGCCTCTTGCCAGAGCATGCGCGGACGTGGGGGATGTGACTAGTATGAAAATTACGCACAAAAAAGCTTTAATGCCGAGAGGCGATATTCCCGCGTTTATCAGCACTCCAAGAAGTATTAAACAGGTTCCCATTGTCACGCATTTAGTGGCCGCCTGGAGCCTGTTGTAAATATCGGGAAGCCTGGTCATTCCTATGCATCCGAAAAGGTTGAAAATCATGCCAATCGCGATGACAGTATAACTTATAATTTCAGTCATAATTTATTCATCAAATCCTTTGCCTTCCAGGTGTTTTGCCAGAGCAATGATGCCGATAAAGGAAAGAAGGCTCCATGCTATAGCTATGTTCATATAGAAATCCTTGCCGGTGACAAGCGCGATAACAGCGCAGAAGCCCACCACAATAATGCCCAGTATGTCTATCGCCATGGCCCTGTCCGGCGGAGTCGGCCCCCTGCCTATACGCCATAGGCACAGGGCGCAGCAGAGCAGAAGGTTAATGTAAAAAAATGTTATCATTCAAAAATCCTCTCAATAATCTTTTCAAATTTTCCCACTATTATATCAGTGGCTTTTGCGGAGTCCCTGCTTTTGACATCTATCCAGTGGACATAGATAAATTCTCCGGCGATATCAATGCTGAGGGTTCCCGGAGTAAGGGTTATTGAATTGCATAAAGCCGCCCTTGCCGCTCTGGATTTAAGACGCGTTCGCACCTTGACTATTCCCGGATTGATGGGAAGGTCGGGATGGAGAACACGGTACATAACATCAAAGTTCGCGAGAATAATATGATAGCCAAGCACCGGAATATAATAAAGAGCCCATAGCCACCGTCTTATATCCATGAATTTTTCCGGAGTTTCCGCGAAATAATTCCCGAAAAGCAGGGCGGTGATAAGAGCGACAACCGCTCCCGCCGCGACGTTCTGCATATCAAGAGATGCCACAAGAAGCATCCACAGCAGGAAGGCAAATGTGAAAACTATTGTTTTTTTCATTGAATTATTTTTCCGTATTCGGGCCCGGCCAGTAAGGCGTCAACGGCGGGCTGAAGCACTTTGTTTTTTATTTGAGGAAGCATGATGAAAGAAGCCGCTATGCACAGGACAGCCAGTATCACGACGCTGGCGGACATCATAAAAGGAGCTTCTTTCACGTTTTTGTGTTTTTCGGCAATCTTTCCGAAGAAGGCGAGCTTCTGCACTTTCATAAAAGAGGAAAGCGTAAGAATACTTCCGGCCACTGCCCATAGGGCGAAACCCGTGTGCCCGGCTTGAACGCAGGCGAGTATGATAATCAGTTTTGAAAAGAAACCGTTAAAAGGAGGTATGCCGGCAATGCTGAGAGACGCTATAAATGAAGTGGCTCCGGTTACAGGCATTACTTTGTTAAGGCCGCCCATTTCATTCAAATCTCTCGTCCCAAGTCTGTATGCGACAGCGCCGGAGTTAAGGAACAGTAATGATTTGAATATTGAGTGATTGATCAAGTGAAAGAGTCCCCCCATTATTCCCAATGGCGTGCCCAACCCTATTCCCAGTATGATGTAGCCTATTTGTGAGACGGAATGATACGCGAAAAGTCTTTTCATGTCTGTCTGGCCCAGAGCGAGAAGCACCCCGGCCATTATGGAAATTATACCAAGAGGGGCAAGCATTGAAATATCCGCGGCGAATACATTCATAATTACGCGGGTCATTGTGTAGATACCCAGAGTTTTTATAAGAACGCCGCTTAGCATTGCCGATACGGGGGCGGGCGCCGCGGGATGCGCGTCCGGCAGCCAGGCGTGGAATGGTATAACTGCCGCTTTTATGGAGAAAGCTATTATGAAAAGAAAAAGCGAGAATTTAAGCAGGGGAGATTGCCCCGAAGCCGCTATCGCCTGTGATATGTGCGCCATATTCAGGACGCCGAATTTTGAATAAAGTATGGCTATGGCAAGCAGTATGAAAGTTGAGGCGATGCCGCCCATTACCATATATTTAAATGAGGCTTCCAGTTCTTCCGCTTCCGTGCCGAAGCCGACCAGGGCGTAGGATGATATTGAGGCTATTTCAATAAAAACAAAGAGGTTGAAGAAATCTCCGGACAAGAGGGCCCCGTTCATGCCTGCGAGCATAAGAAGAAACAGGCTGTAATAATGCCGCTTGGACGTATATTGGTTCATGTAGTTTATTGAGTAAAGCGTTGCGCAGAAAGCTATGATATTAACGACTGCTAACATCAGTACGGTGAAGCCGTCCGCCACGAGAGTTATTCCGAGAGGGATAGGCACGATAGGCCACCCGCCGATAGAGTAGGAGCCGTTAATACCGAAGGAAGTTACGGCGACCGCCGCAAGCGCCAGTGTTATAAGGTTAGATAGAATATCGGATATGGTATTTCGCAGAGCCGTGTTTTTTATGGACGCATTTAAAGCGGCTATGATAAAAGCCCCCCCAAGCGGCAGCAGAATCAAGTATATATATCTTTCCATTTTTTATTTCAGCCTTTCAGTTTCCTTATTTTTGTTATATCAAATGTGCCGTAGCGTTCATAGATTCTGACGCATATTGCCACCATTAACGCTGTTACCGCCAGGCCTATTACTATAGCGGTGAGCACCATCGCCTGAGGCATCGGGTCAACGCTGCTTAAAGCAAAATTTTCCACATCCATTGTTTTGTCCAGAATAGGCGCGATACCGTTTTTCCGGTAACCTATGAGGATTATAAAAAGGTTAACCGCATAGTCCATGATAATAAAACCCAGAACGATTTTTATCAGGTTTTTTTTGCAGCAGATGCCGTAAAGGCCCACGACAAAAAGCGCCAGGCACATAACATATATCATTATTTTTTCACCATCTTTAATTTATCTCCTTCCAGAATAACACGGGTTATGGACAGGACAAAGAACACAAGAAACAGTCCCGCCATGACTTTCAGGGCGATTGCGATGTTGTAAAGAGGTATAGTGCCGCCGCTTAATATATTAAAATGATTGTCCGGATTCGTTGTGATGAAATTTCTGAAGAAGATACCTCTTATGTAAAGTCCCGCCCAGGCGATAGACAGAAAAGAAAGCGCGCCGATTGATTCAATTAAAGCTCCTCTCCTGCGTGGGGTTATTTTCAATATGCGTTCTTTGCCGAAGGCAAGCATTATCAAAATAAATACAGCGGCGAGGATTACGCCTCCCGCAAAGCCGCCCCCCGGCGTAAGGTGGCCGTAGATTACTATGTAACAGCCGAAGACGAATATGAATCCTTCCAATATGCCGCAGACAGTCTTGACTATTTCGCTCATACCGGTTGTTGCGTTATTATTATCAGTCATTTTTGGCTTTTCTCCTCAGGATTGTTATCGCGCCCGTAATAGCGGCGAAAAGTATGGTCGCTTCGCCGAGGGTGTCATATGCGCGGTAATCAAGAATAACGGAAGTTACTATGTTCGCGGCGCCTGTATCAGTGAGCCCCCGGCTAAGATATGGCAACGCCACTTTGCTCGCGCCCGTTCCGAATTCCGGCATAGTTCTTATGGCGTCAGCGGCAATTATGAAGAAGACGAGCAGAAGAACTAAGTTCATGGCAAAAGGAAGAAATTCTCTGGTATCTCCTATTATGTGTATGTCGCGTGAAATGGTTACACGTATAAGTATAATCAGCGTGAGTATTTCTATAACCACCTGCACGATAGCTATGTCCGGCGCGCGCAGAATCAAAAATATTACCGAAAGCATAAATCCCACAGCGCCGACGGCTATGACGGATGAGAGAAGGTCTTTGGACTCAAGGGCGATAATGGAGCCCAGGATCATCAGGGTCAAAAGTGAAAGAATCATTGTTTCAGTCATAGGGCAAAAAATATAATAATTCCTCCGGCAAAAATCCAGGTCAGGTAGTTGCTGAGAACGCCTGTGTGAAAATATCTTAATATGCCGATAATATAGAACAACCCCAGCTTGGTCATTTCATAAAGGTCAAATACTTTTTTATCAGCAAGGCGGAATATCTGCCGGAAGGGAAATATGTTTTCTATGCTTGCGTAGAATGTCACGCCTGAAACCCTCATTTCAGGAGCAACCATATAGCCGCCGATAAAACTTCCTGTTCTGCGGGTTTTGACTCCCGACATCCAATAAATTAAAAGCCCTGTTATTATACCCGCGAGCATGAGAACCGTAGCTCCCCCGGGAGACCATGAACCCCTGATTCCCGCCAGAGCATTCGCGCCGAATATGGGCTTGATAAATATATTTACGGCGAATATGCCCAGCAAAATACATGCAAGCGAAAGTATCATCTGGGGGAACACAAGAGAAAATTTTTCTCTATTGCCGGGGGCTATCCTGCCGATAGAAGGAGATGATGAGCCCAAAAATATCGCGTGAAGAAGTTTCATAAAAGAAGCCAGCGTCAGTCCCGAACCGAAAAGGGCAGCCAGCAGGCACAACATTGTCAACAGCGGATAATCCTTTGTGTTAGCTCCGAGTATGCCCTGATAAATCAGCCATTTTGAGTAGAAGCCGTTAAGGGGGGGTATGCCGGATATTGCGAGTGAAGCTATAAGCATGGATATAAAAGTAAAGGGCAGTAATTTTGCCAGCCCGCCGAGCTCTTCAAGATGGTCGCTGCCTGTTGTTTTTTCAACCTGTCCCGTCCCGAGAAACAGCGCGCATTTGTAGATGGCATGGTTGACCATATGAAAGAAGCCCCCTATCAGGCCGAGGGGCGTTCCCGACGCTATTCCCATTACCATATAGCCTACCTGCGAAACCGCGTGATAGGATAAAAGTTTTTTTGCGTTATGCTGGGTCAGGGCCATAAATACAGCGCATATTATTGTAAGCGCGCCTATAAGCATTACGGCAATTCTTGCTTCAGGAGGGAAGGGCAGGAATTGAAACATCCTTACCATCAGATATATCCCTAAAATTTTATCAAGCGCCGCGGGAATAAAGGCGGTTACCGGTAGCGGAGCTTTGTCCGCGCAGCCGGGTATCCATGTGTGAAGAGGCATTCCTCCCGCTTTCGCGAGCGCCGCAGACAGGAGGCATATCGCGGCCAGGCCCGACCATGGCGCTGGCCCCATTGAGAATGTGCCTGTTGAGGAGAAAATTATAGCAATACCCAAAATAAGCAAAGAGTCGCTTCCTCCGAGTATTATCATCGTTTTTTTTGCCGCGGCATTTGCGGCAGGTTCAAGCTGCATCATCAGGAACAGGGCCGTGCCGGATATCCCCCAGAATACTGTAAAAAGAATCCAGTTTGCTGAAATCACTATGCCGAAAGAAGACGCCAGAGTTAAAAAGAAATAGGAAAAATATCTGTTCAGTTTCCTGTTTATGAATCCGGACGAGTATATTGCGAGCAGCGCCCCGAAAAAAGCAATGAGGAAATATACCGCCTTGGAGATATTATCGGTCAGAAGATAGGTTTGAGTAAATACGCCGGATTCCGGCGCGAGAAGGCCGAAAATAGAAATTACAAATACAGTTATTGCCGAGGCCAGCGCCGCAGGCACTATCAATTTACGTTTATCCGGAAGAACAAAAAATAAGACCGCCAGCCCCGCGCAGAGTTTAATAGGAAAGAGCATATCTATCATTGTTTATTCAGCTTCTTCTGTAGTAAACTTGTCTTTTCCTGAGACATCTTAATGAGGCGCTCCCAGTCATATTTGATTTTTCCGTCTTCAACAGCCTGCATCCTTTCGGTGCAGCAGTAACAGGGGTCAACCGCGGCCAGCGTTATCGCCGCATCTGAAACTATGCCGCCGACAGCCGCCACTTCATTGGAAAGTACGTTCATATATGATGGAGCTCTTATTTTGTGGCGTATAGGAGTGTTCCCACCGTCGCTTTTTACATAATGCCAGCACTCGCCCCGGGGAGCCTCATACCTGCCTATGCCTTCTCCTCGGGGAAGTTCTCTTATCTCCGTACAGATATTGCCCTCTTCCAGTTCCTTCAGACGGGCAAAGCACTGATTTATTATTTTTACGGATTCATACATCTCAAGTACCCGGCAAACCGCTTTATCAAAGACATCTCCGTTTTTAAGGACAATCATATTCCAGTCAACGAGACCGTAGGCGCTGTTGGCAATATCAATTTTGCGTATATCCTGACTGATTCCGCTAGCTCTGGCGGTGGGGCCTGTCACGCAGTATCTGATAGCGTCTGCTTTTGATAGGATGCCGACATTTTTGGTTCTTGCGTGTATGACGGGGTCGTCAAGCACGGCGCCCTTGAACATATCTATTTTTGAGACGAGGGTATTTAGGTTCACTTTCATAGAGTCTATTTCGGAATTTATGATATCGCGCCGTACGCCGCCCGCTTTCATCATAGCGTAATGGTTACGGTTGCCGGATATTTGTTCGCACAGGTCAAGCACGATTTCTCTGTATTTCCACGCCCACATCCAGACGGTGTTATATCCGAGGAAATGCCCCGCAATGCCCAGCCAAAGCAGGTGAGAATGAATTCTTTCAAGTTCAGCTATCACACAGCGTATGTATTTTGCTCTTTCGGGTATTTCTATTCCCGCAAGGTCTTCCACGGCCAGCACATACGCGAACGGGTGAGAGCAGGAGCATATTCCGCATATTCGCTCCACAAGAAAAGTCACCTGATCCCAGTGTTTGCCCTCGGAAATTTTTTCTATAGAACGGTGATTATAACCGAGGTTTATATTAAGAGAAACAACTTTTTCTCCCCGGACTTTCAGCTCAAAAAACTCAGGCTCTTCCTGGAGAGGATGATACGGCCCGATGGGGATGATGGTGCATTGTTTGTCACCATCTTCATGGTCAATCTTTATGTTTGGCCTTCGCAGGGATTCTTCGTCCTCCTCTGACAATTCTTCCTTTCTGCCGTATTCATAATCTTTTCTAAGGGGATATACTCCTTTCGGCCACGCAGGGTCAAGCAGGAGGCGACTTAAATCTTTATTGTCCGTGAAAGTTATTCCGAACAGCTCATGGATTTCTCTCTCTATCCATTTGGCGCCTGTTATGATATCGGTTATGGTCGGCACTTCTCCGAGGTCTCTGGCGGTGAAGACACGGAGTGAATAAACAACTCCTGTGGTATCATCCGAGAAATGGTAGATAACTTCCATATTTTTTACATTGTCCAGCGCTGTCGCTATATTAAATCTGAGCCCGATTTCGGTAAACATAATTTTCACTGACGGGCGGAGGTCTTCTTTTTTTATTTCTATATAATGGCGCTTAGAATTTTTTTCTTCCCATCTGACAATTTTGTCTTTCAGCAGTTCCTTAATTTTATTTTCCATTTATAATTCTCCGTTAAGTTTTTTCATCACCTTAACAATGCCGTCTATTATTGCTTCCGGCCTCGGCGGGCAGCCCGGTATATAAGCATCCACCGGAATCATTTCATCCACCGGCACAGTGCGCATGCAGGAATCTTTGAACATCCCCTGCGACGATGCGCAGGAGCCGAACGCGATTACCGCCAGGGGCTTGGGAGCCATGGAATAAATTTCCTTGAGCATCGGCGCTGTTTTACGGGTGATGATACCCGAAACAAGCATTGCGTCGGCGTGTTTTATGGAGGCGACAAGTTTTATTCCGAATCTTTCCGCGTCAAAACGCGGCGTGAGGACATCCAGTATTTCTATATCGCAGTTGTTGCAAGCCGCTGACGCGAAATGAAACACCCATATGGATTTGGTTAAGATGCCGAGTTTGTTCATAATTTAATATCCTAATATCGCGAGGATTATAGCAATTAGTCCCACAGGAAACAAAATGAACCAGAAAAGCCGCAGGCACTGAGTTATTTTCAGGCGTGGATTTGTGTTCTCAGCAAGGATTATTATTACCAGCAGTATTACATACCGGCCGATGCCGGCTCCGCCGAGAAATACGATTGAAACCAGCACGGGAACCGTTACCAAAAGTATATATTGGCTCATCCTGAAAAAACCGAGAAGAGGCCCTGAATATTCTATATAAGGCCCGCCCGATATCTCTGTTTCCGCTTCCGCGACGTCAAAAGGCACTCTTCCGAGTTTTGCCTGTATTGTTATGAGCATCAGTATAAAAGCAATTGCCCCGGAAACAGATCCGGCGACGGCTCCTTTGCCGGCCATTGCCGTAAGGTTCACCGTTCCCCCTGTTTTTATCCATGCGACCAGTATCGCGGTCCAGAATATCAGTTCGTAAGAAAGCACCATTTTCATTTCCCTGGACGCCCCCAGTGAAGCCAGCGGATTTGCGCTTGCCGCGCCGCCGAGTATTAACGCCAGAGGCGGAATGACAAGAAGATACGCGACAACTATAAGGTCTCCCTGAAAGGAAGCCTCCGGAAAAAATATGGACATTCCCACTATTGTCGCCGCCAGGCCCGCGCTTACGAATGCGATTAAAGGCGCGGCGGTAAAAGCAAGCAAATGGGCGTGTTGGGGAACAACATTTTCCTTTGTGAAAAGTTTCATAATGTCGTAGAGAGGCTGAAGAAGAGGAGGGCCGACGCGCCACTGAACACGGGCGGTCACTTTCCTCTCAATCCACGAGGCGAGCATGCCGACGAGTAAGACGAATAAGAGTCCGGGGAAAATTAAATAATAGAAGAGCGTCGTCATTGCGGTTTAGTGCCCTCTTTTATACCGAGCTGTTTTTTCCAGTGAACGCCTTTCGCAAAAATACCGTCAGCGATTTTATAAACGCCTTCTGCATCGTTTTCCTTGAATTGCCCGCTTGAAACCGCGCCTTTAGGGCATGTTTTGACGCACAAAATCTCACGTCCTTCGCAGAGGTCGCAGGGCGCTTTTTCAAAATTGACGGTTTCAAGAGTATTCACGCCGAAAGGGCAGGCTATCAGGCAGGTTTTGCAGGACGTGCACAGCATTCCGGCCCTGGTTAAGCCGTCGTCCTGTTTTTCAAGAGCTTTTGTCGGGCAGCTTATAACGCACGGGGCGTCTTCGCAATGACGGCAGGTAATTTTACGGATAGCCGTTTCTATAAGCGTCACGCAGGATGTTTTCCCGTGATGAAGCGGATAACTGCATTGCGCTCCGCACTCCCCGCATTCATAACATTTTTCAATATCTAGTAGAATCATTATTTTAATTTTTATTCAGTCCCATATATTCGCTATGTCCTTAATAACGCTGTATTTGAAGACCGGACCGTCTTTGCAGGCAAAGTATTTTCCGCATGCGCAGTGCCCGCATTTTCCGATGCCGCAGCTCATATTTTTTTCCATGGAAAGATATATATTTTCGGGTTTATACCCCACCTCCAGAAGTTTCAGCGTGCCGAATTTCATCATTATAGGAGGGCCGCAGACGACCGCGACTCCGTTTTCCGGGTTGAGTTTCAGGCCGTCAAAAAGGCAGGTGACGACGCCGGTTTTTTCTTTCCATGCGCCTGTTTCGCATTTATCCACGGAGCGGTGTATTTCTGCCCCCAACTTTTTCCAGCCGGCAAATTGTCCCGCGTACACAACATCAGCGGGACTTTTAGCGCCGTAGAGAAGTATTATTTTTCCGTATTTGTCTTTTTCTTCCAGGAGAGAAAGCAGCAGGCATCTGAGAGGCGCCATCCCCACGCCGCCTCCGAGGATAAGTATTTCCTTACCTTCAAATTCATCAAGGGGATAGCCTTTGCCCAGAGGGCCGCGGATGCCTACAATGTCTTTTGGTTTTAGTTCGTGTATTTTTGAAGTTACTCTTCCGGCTTTCATTATGGTTATCTCTATTTCATCTTTTTTAAAATGAGATGAGGACGGCGTAAAAGGGGCTTCTCCTATTCCCTGCAAGGTAAACTGAACAAACTGCCCTGTTTTGAATGAGAATTTTTCCTCGGGTTTGAGCAGGAAGCTTTTTATGTTGGCAGTCTCGTCTGTTACCCTGATGACCTCCGCCTTTAAAGTTTTGTAGGGGTCAGTCATGATTTTGATACCGCTATCAGCACTTCTTTGAAATTTATTTTGCCCTGACAGCCGGCTATGCATCTTCCGCATCCGGTACAGCCTAAGTTATTATGCATGATGGGGCGCCATGAAAATTTGCAGCCGA
>VMTI01000180.1 GCA_013791675.1 bacterium
TGACAGGCGGGCGAACAGATTCGGCAATTGAGGAAAAGGTGAAACCCCGACAAAAAATTAAATCGCTGTTTGAAAATAATAAAGGCTTCGCCGGAACAAATGTGGATATTTCAGTTCAAAGTAAAAGATATGGCGGGGCGAAAGGGGCTCGAACCCTCGACCTCTGGCTTGACAGGCCAGCGCTCTAACCAGCTGAGCTACCGCCCCCGCGATGGACAATGGTAGATTATTTATTTCCATTTTGCAAGACAGACGAAAATTACACCGTCCCTCTATGTTTTGGAGAAGGTGAGGGCGACAACGCGTTTGGCGCCCGCGGATTTCAAAGTCGCGGCGCATTCGTTTATGGTGGCGCCTGTTGTTGCGACATCGTCTATAAGAAGAACAGCTTGGGGGACTTTCCCGCTGACAATGAAGGCGCCTTTTACATTTTTTATTCTTTCGGCGGGGTGAAGGCCGCGCTGGGAAGGCGTGTTGCGAGTGCGCTGCAGTTTTGAGGCAGAGAAGGGGATTTTGAGAAGCCGCGCAATGCTTTTCGCTATAAGAGCGGACTGGTTATAGCCTCTTTCATTTTTTCTGGATTTATGCAGAGGCACGGGAATGATAATTTCAGGCGAGAACCCGGAGCTGTGTTTTATAAAACTGTCAGTCATTACGCGGGCGAGAATTTTAGCGCATGAGCGTGTGTTGCGGAATTTCATTTCCTTTATCAGGTTTTTCGCCGAGCCCTCGTAAAGCGCGGAGCTTATGAGCCGGCAATGGCTGTATTCTACGGCGGGCATATCGCTTCCGGATGCTTCGGCGAGGCATTCGGGGCAGATAAGCTCCCGTGAGGAGAGGGGAAGAAGCGCTCCGCAGCCCGCGCAGCGCGGAGGGAAAATAAAATTTACAAAGTAACGCAGCATCAGAATATTATTTCAAGTTTTGTGCTGATATTCACCGCTATATAATTGTTCTCGCGGCGTTTCATGTAATCGGCGTAGGATAAGCCCCCGCCTAAGCTCCATCGGAAATTGGAACTCATATCAAAATCCATGGAGAAATTTGTATTATACAGCTGAAAGTTGGAGGTTGTCACATTCAGGGTGCTGCGATTGAATGTGCCGGATAAGTCAATGTTATATCTGACATTCTGGTCTATCTCCATTCTCTTTGAACTGAAAGGTATTTTCAGGCTTTTTCTCATCTTCATGGTATCGGAATTCAATTTTCCGCTGATGGTGTGCGAACGGGTGTCCTTGGACAGTACGCGGCCGGCGGCATAACCGATGTTATTCATTCCGCTGTAGGTGAAATTGGAATGCCATTTTTTCCATAGGTCGAAATTTATGCTGGTGTTCCATGACGTGTCTTTGCTTTGCGCTGAGATGACGTGCAACTGAAGGTCTTCATTTTCCGTTTCGCTTATTTTGAAGCCGCTCCCCACGTTGAATTTTTTCCATTTGAAATTAAGCGTCAGGCCCTGCCTGGCCGTTGAAGCAAGAGAAAGATTTTTCTGCTCTGTTTCGGAATTGTATATTTCCACGAGCGTGTTCATAGCGGAAAAATCTTTCCCGAACAGGGGGATTTTTTCAAGTGAGGAAATTCTTATCCTCGCGTCCGGAAATGTGAGAGTCTGTGATTCGGACGGCGTGCCTGTCAGCTCTGTCCGCGCAAGATTGGATGTGTAATTCATTTGTATATCCGTGGTGCTCAAAGGCGCCCAGCCGCCGGAAAGATTGAGAAAAGCAAAGGGCTTATACGACGACGACAGTGTGTCGGCGCGGGAAGTGGAGTAGGAATAAAGCGTCGCTTCCGGGTTGTTTTCTTCAAAGGTCAGGCCGGTATAGGCGAAACCGCCGTCGCGAAGAAAAAGTTTATTCAGCGAGTAAAAATCTTCATCCACATTTTTATATACATCGGCATCGGTCACTTTCATGCTGTAATTAAAAGTGAGGTTGTTAGTGGGAGGAAAATTTATCAGATTGCTGATATTAAGAGGCACGCCGAAACCGGCTGAACTGTTTCTGTTTATATCCTTCAGCGTGAGGCCGACGCTTTGCCATGTTTCCGTGCTTGTGGGCATAGCATAGTTTTCAACGACGGCGCCGGTGTAGTTAAAGCTGGTGTTGAGCCATTTGAACGGTTTGAGGTTTCCGCTGATACCGGCGGAGACATTCTGGCTGTTCAGAAGCCGGGACATGCTGTTTTCTTCGAGTTTTTTCCCGGACGTGTTCCGCGTCAGTTTGTAATTGCCGTTAAAATTAAGCAGGCTGCAGGGATAGAATGCCGCGTCGCCCGAAAAAGTTTCGCTTTCGTTTTCGGTGTCAACATTAC
Source organism: bacterium (assembly GCA_013791675.1). GTDB lineage: Bacteria > CG03 > CG03 > CG03 > CG03 > CG03. The sequence continues at coordinate 2,317 of VMTI01000180.1, forward strand.
TTATTTGTTTGTTGTAGTCCACAGCCGATATTGAGCGGGTATAGTCCGCGGCGATGGTTTTTGGAAGGATAATGAGATTGGGCAGAGAGTATGTCACGCGGCCGTGAACGGTTTCGGCGGTGTCAGTTTTTCCGGCGAGAGAGGAAGATGTAATTGAATGGGAGTAATCTCCCGAAAACTGAGGCATATACTTTATGTTCAGGGCGCCTTTCACGGAATAAAGATTTTTTTCTACTCGGCCTTCGTCCCAGGTGCTGAGATACTGTGCCATGGGCGCATCGGAAAGGTTGACATTTTCTCTTGGCGTGGTGATTACCGTTTTTTCAATGTGCCCCGAAAGAGGCATCCATCTTATGCGGTTGAGGCTGAGGTCGCCGATTTTGAGCTGCTGGTCGCTGGTGCTGGCGAATGTCATACTTTTAAAATTGGAATCTATTTCCCTGTATGAACCGCCGACAGTGAACCAGCCGGGAAGTTCCACGGAACCCTGAGCTTTTTTAGCGCTGCCTGTTTCTTTTTTTACGCCGTCGGTATAAAAATCGTTGATCCACAATTCGCCGTTCGCCGCGCTTGCTCCGCTTCGGACGCCGACGAATATTCTGGTTATGTTGTTGATGTTCACGATGCCTGTTTGGGAGTGAAACCCGTCGGGTATGGAATTATAATCCGCGTCCAGCAGAGAAAGCGTGAAGATTTTCCACCCCGTAAAATCGTCTCTGAAAGCATACTCGTAGTAATTTGTTTTATCGTTTCCTATTCTGATAAAGGCGCTGTTCCCGGAGTTCTCGCCGTAAACGAAAAAGTTGAGAGTTTTATAGATGGACATGTCCATACGGGAATAAGTGGCGTACGTGTAGGCGGTCGCGTTGGCCGAAAGGCTGTAATTTATGCGCAGGGCCTGTTCCCGCACTTCAAGATTACTGCTGTTGTAGATATTGTCATAATACGGGGTATTCAGGAGCGATTGTCCCGCGTACTCAGGGTCTGTTTCGTTATTTATAGCCGCGACGTCAAAACTGTCGCCGTCGGATTCTATGTCTATTTCCACGTTATCCCGCCGGACGACGGGCTTTTCCCACTTGTTGCCCACAACGCCGAACTCGGCTATTCTTATTTCCCCCGACGAGGCGCCGCCCTTGCCCAGCGTAATACAAAGCTGTTTTACGGAGAGCCACGCGTCTTTGTTTGCCGCGGTGACGGGCAGGGCGTACTGAAATTTTTTCCAGCCCACCCAGGACACTGTTACGGCTGTGGAATAAATGATGTTTTCAGCCGTTGACAGCACACCGTCGCCGTCCAGGTCCTCTGTGTTCATCCTGCCGTTGTTTCTTCCCCAGACAAACCATGTCGCGGAGCTGCCGTAAATATTAAATTGAACGCCGGTGTCCTCGCCGTCATTCATAAAATTGTCGTTGTTCGTGTCTTCCTTATCAAGTTTTCCGTCGGCGTCGGCGTCTTCGCTGAAACGGCCGAGTTCTATTGTGACGGTTTCATTTTTTTCGCTGCCCCAGATATAGCCCTCTATATATTTTTTAGAGGTATAATCGGCGCCCTCGTTTGATATGGGATAGACAAGCGCCGTTTGTCCGCCCGCGGGCATGGCGGAATAATTCAGGGCGAGAGCGCTTGTTTCGTCTTCACCGTTGTAGTAGCTCGTGTTAAGGTCAATCATGCGTATGCCGTCAATCTCGGTCCATATCAGCATACCGCGGGCCGCGGGCGTTTGTATCGCGCCCGGCTTCCACTGTTCTTCATAAGTGGAAACGGAATCTTTCTGTTTTATGTTTTCCATATTTTCTACGATAGCTTTGCCCGCTTTATTGGGATCGTTTTCGCTTCTTGCCGCCTCTCCGGTCAGATTTATTCTGAAAGGAAAATAACTTTTCGGATTCAGCGAGAGGGAAGTGTTCACATCCAGAAGAAGCGTTGAGGGCGAGGTCTGGTAAATGTTGGGAGTTTCTCCGGCGGAGGGTGAGTAATTGTAAAGAAGAGTGCCGCCAACGAAGAAATTGCCGGAGGGTTTATATTCAAGCCTCGATCCGGCGAGAGTTTGTTCCATTCCGCCGACAAAAGGGTAGTATTCGTAAGAGGCCTCAATGACGGAATCGTCTTTTATATCTTCGGTGTTGAGAAATGTTATCCAGCCGGTGTAATAATCCAGCATATAGTCTCTATCTTTATCAAGAATTCTTCCGTCCAGCGTGAGCCTGTCGGAATCCTTGACGATGCTGGGGCGCAGGAGGTAAGTGTTGAGTTTCACCCGGTATTCCGTGTAAATCGCGAAATGAATCCTCTCCCCGCGCCGTGACGGATCATAAACATCGCTGTAATCATATCCCAGCTCGGCGCCGATATCTTTAAAAGGCCGCTCACGGTTGAACTCAATTATGCCGAGGTCATAGTCCACGGTATAAGACGCGGATGAAAAATCCACATATCGGACGCCTGTTGCGCTTATTTCACTGTTTGCGTTATCTATAATTTTTATGACGAATTTTTCACTGAGGGCATCGCGTATTATGTTGGTCGCTCCGAGTGAGTAACGGTTTTTTACCTCGTAATAGTCATTCGCCGGGGCTATACGCCCGACGCGCGCGCCGTCGTCTTTTATAACATGCGGGTAGGTTGATGAAAATTTGTTTCCATCGGCTCCGGTCCAGTCGCAGGCGATGATATAATCCTTTGAGACGGATTTGTAGAAGGTGACGATGCCGCGGGAGTAATCCACGACATAGTCTATACCGGGCTTAAGCAGGTCAAAATTTCCGGTGAAGGTTTGCCCCTCCCACGACACCGTCATACTGCTTTGAGTGATGCCGATGAGATTATTGCTGCCGATTTTGTCGTCCATCCAGATTTTAACCGAACCTTTTACGAGGGGCAGGGACGCCGTTGAATTGTAAATTTTATAATATTTCCGCCCGAGATACGCAGCGTCGTATATTGTGGGTTTTTTGAATTCGGTGGAACCGGTGAAGCGTTTTATTTCGTTTCGCCCTTTTGTCTGGGAACCGACAAAATAAAGCGACAGATCCTTGTATTTAGCCGAACCCATAAACCCGAATAAATTTTTATTGAGTCCGGCGGCTCCTGAATAGCCGACAAATTCCGTTCCGGGAAGTGACAGCGTTATGTCGCCGAATTCTATTTTTTGTATGACTTCGTCGGGGTCACCGGTGTAGTTTATCTGAATGTTGCGCCTGTTGAGGTCGCCCTGGTTATCGTCGTAATTTATGTCAACATTTATTTTGCGTCCGACTTTCCCCTTGATTTTTATCTGCAGCTGCTGGTCCATATCCATTGCAAAGCCGTCGGTACCGCCGGCGCTGATAGTTCTTTTTGACGCGTCGGGTTCTTTGTAAAAAACTTTTCCGAATTTCATGCTAATGGATTTTCTGCCGGCCACGGCGAGTTCTCCGCCGCTTTCCGCGGGAAGGTCTATGCTGAGAGCGGCTTTAGGGAGTAAAGTTTGCGACGGCTCTGTTTTCTTTGTTTCGTCCGGCGCTTCTTCGCCTATTTTGTCAAAGCTTTTTTCCTCAAAGCGGTCTTCTTCTTTCTGCTGACGCAGTTCTTGCCATGAATCTAAACTAAAAGGCAGCTCTTCCGCGCGGGCATTAGCAAACGGCAGAATAAGACTTACAGCGGCTGTGAAAACCAGCGGCGAAAATCTAAACAAAATTAATCTGCCCATAGAATTACATTTATGCTCCATAATACAATTTTAGTCGGAAAACAGCGGAATTTCAATAAATTCAGATTATTATAATAAAAAAATGCTCTTCGCGCGAGGTTAAAAAAATTGAGTATAGTATGTCAAATGTCAAGACCTGACCCCATGCTATTGACATTCATTCGCTGTTAGTGATAAACTTTAGCAGTGTGAGAGACATTAATTTATCTGAAAGCGATGAGTTTTCGCGGCGCGCGGCGGGTAATTTTTGGGTTTCGGATACGGCGCAGGGCGAGAGCGAGTATATATTGATGATTTTCTGTATGACCGTGGCGGTATTTGGTTTGCAGATGTTTAATTTCGTTTTGAATAAGGCGTATTTAGACGCCATGAACAGTATAAGAAAATGGTGAGAAATATTAATTTTTCTGCGCGTAAGTCACGGATCCGGCTGTTTTTTTCCGGCAGCGGTGGTCAGGCAATGACCGAGTATATTTTAATGATGTTTCTCGTTGTTCTTGCCGCGGCGCAGGCGCTGAAGGCATTTGGTTTGTGTTTGGATATCGCGCTTATACAGTCGGCGAGAAAGCTCGGCGGCTTCGGAGGCACCATAAAATGAGGAAACCGGATTTTGTTTGGAATTTAAAAAGCCCCAGGGGCGCGGGTATGACGGAATATATTCTTATCGTGTTTTTAATAGCGCTTCTCGCTTATGTTGCCGTGCAGGAATACGGCAAAGTGGTATCCGGCAGATTTATAGGCGCGGGGAATAAAGTGGAAGCCGCGTGGGGCGATTGATAACCCGGCGGGCACAAATAAAATTGCAGATTGTTGGAAGGGAATCCGGCGTTTGAACGCGCGGATTTATGAGGAGGTTAGTATGAATTTTTTTAGAGATGAAAGAGGACA
>VMTI01000154.1 GCA_013791675.1 bacterium
CCTGCCTATCAACATTGCTATGATCCCACCTGTCGACCTTTGTTCCTTACTTAAGAAAAAAATTGCTTTTTCAAATAAAAGGGGTTATGATGTGTCTTCCCTTCCCTCGCTTTTAATGTAGGGCCTCACGGGGTTCGTCTGCCATTCTTGCTCTTGGGCTGGCTTCTTAAAAGATGAAAAATAAAAAGACGTTATGTCACGAATAAGTCATGAAAGCCCCGGCGGAGCCGGCCTGGCACCGTTTACATATTGAAAAAAATCAGTTTTTTTGTTAGAAAATGGGGATGCTAAGAAAAGAAACCAAAAACATTATACTTATAGAAGTCGATGCGGACGAAAAACGCGCGGCCTATCTGCGCGGTAATGATGTGCAGGAGCTTATTATAGAGCGTACGGAGGAGCCTGCCAGAATAGGCGATATATATTACGGCAAAGTGTCCGGTGTCAATGACGCGATTCACGCCGCGTTTGTGGATATAGGCGTAGGCCGGAACTGTTTTCTGCCTTTTTCGGATTATCCGGAAAAAATGAAGAAAGGTGACAGGGTTTTTGTGCAGATTGCGAAAGATGAAATAAAAACCAAGCCTGCCAGGCTCACAGGCTACATATCCGTTCCGGGAAGGTTTCTGATATTTATGCCTAATTCTCAAAGAGGCGGAGTGTCCAAAAATATCACGGAACGCCAGGAGAGGCTCCGGCTGAAAAAAACAATGGAAGATCTGAAATCCAGTTTCGGCGGGGCGTGGATATCGCGCACTCAGGCGAGCGGCAGGCCTGAGAAAGAAATAATTTCCGACGGTACATTTCTGGCGGCGGTATGGAAAGAAATAGAAATAGAAAAAAGTAAAGATATTAAAACCGGGCCGGTTTATTGCATGCAGGATTTTACTCCGAAAATTATCAGAGAGATGCTGAATGACAAAACAAATGCCGTTTATGTTGAGCCCGACGCTGAATTTGAAAAGGCCAAAATGTATTTAAAGCGTATAGCGCCGGATCAAAAGGCGGTGCTGGCCGCAAATTCCGAAAACCGCAGTTTGTTTGAGATTTACGGCGTTGAAAAAGTCATAAGGAATCTCACAAAGCCTTCTGTTTCGCTTCCTTCGGGCGGTGAGATAGTTATTCAGTCCACCGAGGCGCTCACGGCTATAGATGTAAACAGCAAGGGTTTTAAAAAGAAAGGTTCGGTCGAAAGCACATCTTTTTTAACCAACAAAGAAGCGGCGAAGGAAATAATGAGGCAGATAAGGATCAGGAATATCGGCGGCATAATCGTCTGCGACCTCATTGACATGGAAAAGTCTTTGCACAAGCAGGAAATTTACGATATAATGAAAGAAGAGGCCTCCTTTGACAGGGCTAAAATTGATATTTTACCGCTGAACCGGCTGGGCCTTGTGGAGATAACGAGGCAGAGGCTTGAAGATAATATTCTTGAAAAGGTAAGCGTCAAGTGCTCTCATTGCGATGGAAGCGGGCGTGTGCTTTCGCCGCTGACGATGCTTATCAGGATAAAGAGGCATTTAATGAAAAATAAAAATAATCTTCAGGGCGTGTCGGTGAATATTTTTGTGCATCCGACGGTCGCTGATATGTTTACGGAAGAGGCCATAGACGCGCTTTCGTTGGCTACAGGCAAAAGAATAAGAATGCGCGCGGATTACAAAATTTCGGAGCAGGAATATGAAATCGAATAAAGCCTTTACGCTGGTTGAGCTTATGATAGTCATCAGCATCGTCGGTATGCTGGCGGCGATAGCGACGCCTAAATTCTCGGATATGGTGAGAAAAGCCCACGAAGCTGTTACAAAAAATAATCTCGGCGTGCTGAGGTCGGTTACATCCATTTATTATGCGGATCATACAGGTGTGTGGCCTTATGAGGGCACTGATGTGGCGTCTGATGTTTCAGGCGATGCTACGTTCAGTTATCTTTCCGATTTGGACGGGGGCCTCGCTCTTGTTCCAAAATATGTGAGCGAAATTCCTGCGCTGCAGACAGGGCAGCTCATACCCATTGAGGGTAAAAACGAGGTTGCCGTCGCTGTTGACGGAGGCGCATTTGATTATGATACGAAGAGCGATTTCGGCACTACGGCCGCGTGGGTTTATATGAAGGATTTGGGAACTTGGTATATTAATAGCGGTGATGAGAAGGATACAAAAGGAGAATATATACACTCATGGTAAAAGAAACAGCGTACATTATTTCCGGAGATAAATATTTTACTGAAAAGCTTACGGGGATTCTTCAAGACAATTACATTGTGACAGTTTTTGATTCCCCGGAAGGCTCGATTGATGAAATTCTGAAAAAAAAGCCGGATGTTATTGTCAGCGAGATAATTTTTTCTTCTATAGACGGCATTAATTTTGCCGCGGGCTTAAAAGAAAAATGCCTGGAATCGCCGCTGATTATGCTCACAAAACTGCATCCCACGCCTAAAGTCGCCGAGCTTCTGGAAATAGCGGGCTGTTTCAACAGAGATTTAAGCGATGAGCTGCTTCTTGATAAAATCAAAAGTTTGTCCGGCTGGAAAAAGCGCAAAGTTTTTCCGCCGCTGCTACCCATAATAACGGAAGGCAACATAGGAATGGCGGTCAAACAGCTTCTGAACGATGTGTATGAGGAAAAAAAGAACGAGTGCCTCGCCAAAATAGGCGCAAAAGATTTTTCAAGGGCGCTGGAAATAGTGACGTTTCTCCGAAGAGTTTTTCCCACCGACCTTAGGACGCAGGGGCTGATAAGGGAAATTGTCAATTCAAAAGAGGCGATAGAGCCGAAAACGGTCCAGACCTCTTTTTCGGCCTCCCGCGACGAGATAAATAAGGTGTCACGAGCGGCCCGCGGCGCCGGTGAAGCCGGAAATTTAGCCGGTATGCTGGAAGGCGCGAAAAAGCTGCTGCTTATGGAAGATGTAAAAAACGGAATAAGGCTTCTGCGTGAAATTGTTGTTTTTTCTGAAGAAAACCCCTATCTCGCGGAGAGGATTGTGATAGAGAAGGAAGGCTCGCCGGCGTCTGTTTTGGATATTCTGTGCGCGGCGTCTGTTTTTCTGAGTTTTTTCATATATCCGTATGTTTTTGCCGGCGCCGGCATTTTTTTCGGTATCGCGGCGTTTGTTATGAAAAAGGAAAGAAAAGCCTCCACTTTTGCCATACCGGCGGCGCTTGTCATAATAGCGCTGAATTTTTTTCATTTTCCTCTTCTTTCAGATATGGTCGCAAAGTGGCAGGATAAAGCTGCGGCGAAAAAGATTTTTAGCGTTAGCCCTCAAATTTTCATACCCGGCAAAGAAACTCTCACCATAAAATATAGAGTGAGCAAAATTTCCCCTGTCATCATTACGGCGTCGTCAGCCAGGCAGCATGCCGAGATTCTTAACAATAAAGAACACAGTACCGGGGTTTTTGAGATACCGTGGAACGGCAAAACAGATGACGGGGCATTTATGAAAAATAATTTTAACCTTAGACTGAATATAGACGGTAAAACCCTAACGGAAAAAATTTATATAGGCGACTGATGCCTTTATACGAGAGAAAGCATTTTTTAACGCACAAGAATTATCAGCTCAGGTACACGGCCTATATCATAGCGGCCATGATAAGCGTGGCCGCGGCGATCTCGGTTTTGACTTTCACCATGGTGTATCCTCTCCTTTCGTCCAGGCTTTCAAACGCTGTCACGAAATCTATTTCAATGGATGTGGCGCGGGGGCTTCTTCTGCCGTATTGGGCTGGCGTCATAGCGCTTATTGTTATAGCGGCGGCGGCAGGGATTCTTTTTTCGCATAGAATTGTCGGGCCCGTAAACAGAATGGCGGCGCTTGTTAGCCTTATGGATGAAGGTGATATTTCAAAACGTCTGGTTCTCAGGGAAAAGGACGAGTTTTTGCCGCTTGCCGGCGCCATTAACAGGCTTTTGGAAAATTTTTCGGGAACTGTCAAAATTTCCCGCGACAATTCCCGACGTATCGGGGCCGAGCTGGAAGATCTTGAAAAAATGCTCAAAAGCAAAAATGCTTTTGAAACCGATATAGAGGATAAAATTTCATCAATAACCGCGAAGAAAGAAGCCATATACAAAGAGCTTGCCAAATACAAATCCTGAAAATCTTATGAGTAAAAAACGGCGCTCAGCCTCTCAGCGGAGAACGAAAATAGGCGTTTTTGACTCCGGCATCGGCGGACTGACGGTTTATAAAGAGCTTAGAAAAAAATATCCTTTCTGCGATTTTATTTATTTCGCGGATACGGCGCATGTGCCTTACGGCGATAAATCGGAGAAAACCATTATTTTGTACACCAAAAAAATTGTTTCTTTTCTACTTCGTAAAAAAGCGGATTTGATAGTGTGCGCGTGCAACACGGCTTCGGCTGTGGCGCTTAAGAGCCTTTCTGCGAATTGCCCCGTTCCCATTCATGGTGTTATTGACGCGGCTGTCCGGGAAGCGGCGGTTTTTTCACGGGTGGCTGTGATAGGGACAAAGCTCACGATTAAAAGCGGCGTGTACGAAAAAAAGCTTAAAAAAATGAATGGAAAAATAAAAGTGAAATCCCTTGCCGCGCCTCTTTTTGTTCCTCTTGTTGAAGAGGGCTGGGCGGGGACGGATGTTTCTGGAAGAGTCGTGAAAATATATCTTGCTCCCGTAAAGCTCATGTGCCCGGAGGCGCTTATACTGGGCTGTACGCATTATCCGGTGCTTAGAAAAGAAATATCCGATTATATGGGCGGGGATGTGCGTCTTGTGGATTCAAGTTCGGTAGTAGGCGCGATAGCGCTCAGCGTCTCTATGCGCCGAGGCAGGGGAAAAAGTTCTTTTTATGTCAGCGACGACCCCGGGCATTTCGTTCGCACGGCAAAAAAAATAATGAAAGTATCCGCGGGGAGAGCGAAACTGTGTACAGAATTTTTGTAAAGGGAAGTTTTTCTTCCGCGCATTACCTCAGGAATTATAAGGGTAAGTGCGAAAATCTGCATGGCCACAACTGGGGTGTAACGGCCGAGGTGTCTTCTCTCAAACTCAAAAACGGGATGGTTATGGATTTTGGGGAATTGAAAAAAATGCTGATGGAAGTGATAGAGCCGCTTGACCATATTCTTCTCAATGAGCTGCGGGATTTCAAGAAGGATAATCCCACTTCCGAAAACATAGCGCGTTATATTTTCAAAAAGCTGTCCCGGCTTCTTCAGCGCGGAACACATCTTGAAGAGATAAAAATTTCGGAGACGGAAAATAATATAGCCTCTTATTCCCGTAGATGAAAAAGCGCAAAGCGGCCGTGCTTCTTTCCGGCGGCCTTGATTCGTCCACTATTCTTTTCTGGGCGATAGCTCACGGTTATGAAACGCACTGCCTCATTTTTTCATATAATCAGAGGCATAGCGGAGAAATCAAAAAGGCCGTAAAAATAGCGGAAGGCGCCCGCAGGCCGTACACGATAATTGATATAAAACTGCCGTGGGGAGGGTCAAGCCTTCTTGGGCAGGGAGGAAGTATTCCCCGCGGGAAATTACAGGGAAATAAAATACCCTCAACTTATGTCCCCGGTAGAAACACTATATTTATTTCGTACGCCCTGTCTTTTTGCGAGGCCATGAAAATGAATTTTATTTTTATAGGCGCCAACGCCGTGGATTTTTCCGGTTATCCCGACTGCCGCCCGAGTTACTACAGGGAGTTTGGCAAACTTTTGAAACAGGCGTCGCTGGGGAAAGTCCGCATCAAAACTCCGCTTCTGAAAAAAAGCAAAAAAGAAATTGTGCTGCTCGCCCGCCTGCTCAAGGTGCCTCTTGAACACACATGGTCTTGCTACGAGGGCGCCCGCCGGCCCTGCGGGGTGTGTGATTCCTGCCTTCTCAGGGAGAAAGGTTTCCGAGAGGCTGGAATAGAAGATCCCGCTCTCAGGGAAACATTAAAAAGTAACCGTACGCCGTCGGCGTACCAAAAAAGAAAGGGGAAATAAATAAAGCGGCATGCCCACTTCTATTAATAAAAAAACCTGCGCATTAAAAGGCAAAATCTCGGAAATATTTTTTTCAATTCAGGGCGAAGGTATCTACTGCGGAATTCCGTGCTGGTTTGTGAGATTTTCCGGCTGTGATAAAAATTGCCCGTACTGCGACACGCTTTACGCCAAAACAGGCGGCTCTTTTATGACGAGCGAAAATGTGCTCAGGCGCATTAAGGGCAACGCCCCGGTTGTTATAACAGGCGGCGAGCCCTCGCTTCAGGGCGAATTCCTTTCGGCTCTTCTTACGAAACTTAAAGGCAGAAAGGTATTCTTAGAGACATCGGGTTCAATGCAGCTTTCGGACGCCGGCGCTTTTGAGCACATTTCTTTTCACGCGGAACTTCCTCTATCATCGGACGACAGGAAATTTATAAGAGACATAAGCGTTCGGGCGTTTACGCTGAAAATTGTTGTCACCTCCGCCGCAAAATTCAAAGATATTCTGAGCGCGGCGCGTTATCTCGGCAAATTCGTCAATTCGTCTATTGTGCTTCAGCCGGTGAGCATAGGGAAAAAAATTGACAAGGCGGCTCTCGGCAAGGCCGTTCTTTTTGCCGGACGCCTTCAAAGTGTTTACAAAAAAGTGCGGATGCTCCCGCAGATTCATAAACTCCTTGATTTAAAATAAGTGAGCCTCCGCCTCTCCCCTTGCAAAAAAGCCGTTTAATTTCTAAAAATAGGTTATGGAAAGGGATATAGATAAGCCGGACAGAGACGAAATCAATGTCATAATATATCTTAGAAACTGCAAAATAAAAGGGAAGATGTTTCTTCCCCCCGGCGGACGTGTGTCGGATTTCGTGAATTCGCCCATAAGACAGTTTATTCCAGTTACGGATGCGGAGATAGAATCAATAAGCGGCGATAAATGGTCTTACCGCGTCAGGTTTCTTAATCTCAACAAAAACGAAATTGCCACCATATTTCCGGCGGAAGCCTTTATAGAAGGAAAAAAAGCTGAGAGCGTTTTATAAGAAGCGCCGTGAAAATATAAAAGGAGGATAAAATGTCAAAAGATGAAAAACAGAAAAGCTTAGATGTGGCTCTTGCTGAAATTGAAAAAAAATTCGGGAAGGGGGCAATAATGCGTCTCGGCGATGAAAGATTTTTCGGCAAGGTGTCCGCTATTCCCACAAGAGCCATGTCGCTTGATATCGCGCTCGGCATAGGCGGTATTCCCTGCGGCCGTATCACCGAAATTTTCGGGCCCGAAGGCGGCGGAAAAACAACTCTCGCTCTTCAGATAATAGCCAATGTGCAGAAAGCCGGCGGCACCGCGGCTTTTGTGGATGTCGAACACGCCATGGATCCCGATTACGCGGAAAAAATAGGCGTCGACATAAAAGAGCTCCTGATTTCACAGCCGGATTCCGGAGAGCAGGCGCTGCAGATCATAGACACTTTGATAAGGACCGGCGCTATAGACGTTATTGTTCTGGATTCCGTGGCGGCGCTTGTCCCCAAGGCCGAGCTTGAAGGGGATATAGGTTCTCCGACGGTAGGACTTCAGGCGCGGCTGATGTCGCAGAGTCTGAGGCGTCTGGCCTCAGCCATATCAAAATCCAGAACCGCCGCAATTTTCATAAATCAGATAAGAGAGAAAATAGGAATGACTTTCGGTTTCGGCGGCACAACGACAACCCCCGGAGGCAGAGCTCTTAAATTTTATTCATCTGTCCGTCTTGACATAAGAAGAATAGGCTCCATTAAGAAGGGCAACGACATAATAGGCGCGCGTGTTAAGGTGAAAGTCGCCAAAAATAAAGTAGCTCCGCCGTTTAAGGTCTGCGAATTTGATATTTATTTTGGAAAAGGTATTGTTCCCGAATCTTCCCTGCTTGATGTGGGCACGGATCTGGGTTTAATCAAAAAAACCGGCAACACCTTTTTTTACGGCGACATCAAGCTGGGAATAGGCCGTGAAAGTTCCGTGGAAATGCTGGTAGAAGACCAAAAGACCACGGCCGCTCTTGAAACAGAAATCAAAAAAATCTGTTTTCCTGAAAAGAAAAAAGAAGCCAAAAAAGATTAGTTTTCGCGGTAACAATGGATGCTGAAAGTGCGCCGAGGCATAATGTGAAAGCACCTCGCGGCGTACCGGAGGCCGTTCGGCTGCTTGATGAATACGGCGACTACTGCGCATCCGAGCGGGGGCTGTCTCCCCTTTCTGTAAAAGCCTATACAAGGGATATCAGAGAATTTTTTGCGACGCTGGATATTCCCCTTTCGTCCATAAGCGAAAAACATATTACGGCTTTTTTAAGGGAAAAAAGAGCTTCTGTTTCCGCGCGCACTCTGGCGAGGGAAATCTGCGCTCTAAGAAGTTTCTGGAAATTTCTGGTAGAAGACGGCGTAGCCCGCCGCAATCCCGCTTCAGCTTTGCGGAGCCCCCGTCTTGAAAGTTATCTGCCGGATGTTCTCACAATTTCGGAGGTGGAGGGAGTAATATCCCGCATACCGCGCGGGAAAAAAACTTCTTTGCGGAACATCGCCGCGGTGGAAGTGCTTTACGGCGCCGGATTGAGAATAAGCGAGCTGATTGGACTTCGGGTCAAAGATGTGAATCTCCATGTGGGTTTTCTCAAATGCCTGGGTAAGAGAGGGAAAGAGAGAATTGTGCCGCTCGGCGGGAAAGCCTGTTCGGCGGTGAAAGCATTTCTTATTTTTTCACCGGCGGATGAAGGAGATTTCCTTTTTAGAAATCCGTCCGGCGGCTCTTTCAGCCGTATGGGTGTGTGGAAGATAATAAAAAAATTGTGCATTGATGCAGGTATTCAAAGGCGCGTTACACCTCACACATTCAGGCACAGTTTCGCGACGCACCTTTTGCAAAACGGCGCGGATCTGCGCATTATCCAGGAGCTGCTTGGTCACGCTCAAATCAGCACAACACAGATTTATACGCACATTTCCACAAAGCGTTTGCGCCAGATACACCGCCGCTTTCATCCCCGGGGGTAAAAAATCTACCGGAAGTCTCCAGCGCTTGAGAGGCGCTGCAGCTGCAATGTAATTTGGAGATTAGCTGTCTTTCATTTTACTGTCAAATATGATAAAAATAAAGAAATTAAACAGACGACGGAGGTGTTGTGAGGTTTGCGAGGCTTTTTGTGATGATGATTTCGCTTTTTTCGTGCCGCGGTGAAGGGCCCGTTGCCGAGCTTATGACGGAGAAGGGCGTTATAGTGTTCAAAATGTATCCCGCCACCGCTCCCGGAACCGTTAAAAATTTTATAAAGCTGTCAAAGAAAGGTTTTTACGACGGGTTGACATTTCACAGGGTCGTGAAGGATGTCATAGTGCAGGGGGGCGATCCCTCGGGCAACGGGAGCGGCGGTCCGGGCTACACTCTTCCGGCGGAAATATCATCGTCGCTCATACATGTTCCGGGCACCGTTGCCATGGCACGGCTCGACGATAGCGTCAATCCGGATAAGAGATCAAGCGGCAGTCAGTTTTATATATGCCTTTCTTCCGCGCCGCGCCTTGACGGCAATTATACGATTTTTGGTGAAGTGACCGAGGGTTTGGACATAGCCGGGCAGATATCCCCGGGAGATAAAATTATCAGGGTGAGGTTAAAGTAAAAATGGATTATTTCAATTACGCCGGCAATGAATTATTTGCTGAGAAAATTCCTATGAGCTTTTTGGCGGAAAAATACGGCACGCCGCTTTATGTTTATTCAAAAAAAACTCTTCTCCGTCATCTTGGAGAAATTAAAAGGGCTTTTCGTCCAACGGGCGCGCTTATATGTTTTGCTTATAAAGCCAATAATAACATCGAATTGCTTAAACTGATGAACAAGGAAGGCATAGGAGCCGACTGTGTTTCGCTGGGTGAGCTTCTTCTCGCCCGTAAAACGGGCGTTCCCGCCCATAAAATTGTCATGAACGGTAACGGAAAAACGAACGAAGAAATAAAACTTGCCGTTAAAATGAAAATAAAAATGCTCAACGCCGACAGCGTGGAAGACCTTCTGAACATTTCAAGAATAGCCAATAGCTTGAAAGTGAAAGCCCGTATAAGCTTCCGCGTAAATCCGGAAATCAAAGTGCCGACGCACCCTCATATAGCCACCGGACTGAAAGAATCCAAATTCGGGCTTGCTTACGATGACGCTTTCAAGGCATACCAACTCGCGGCATCGCTCCCCGACGTGGATGTTTGCGGCATACACATGCATATCGGTTCACAGATAACGGAAATTGAGCCTTTTGAGGATGCCCTGAAAAAACTTGCGGTTTTTTCAAAAAAACTTAACGGCGCGGGGATCAAGCTGAAATATATCAACGCCGGCGGCGGACTGGGCGTTAAATACCATAGTGAAATTCCGGAGTCTTTGGACAAATACGCTTCGGTTATAAAAAAATACGCTTTAAAGATTGCCCCCAAAATCATAATTGAGCCCGGCCGCATGCTTACGGCTAACACGGCTGTTCTTCTGATGCGCGTTATACTGAACAAGAATTCGGGGCGTAAAAGCTTCATAGTCGCCGACGGCGGTATGAATGATATTATGCGTCCAAGTATATACGGCGCGTATCATGAAATTCTGCCCGTGAAAATTTTTTCCGAAAGGGAAAAGAAATATTATGATATCGTTGGGCCGATTTGCGAATCGGGGGATGTTCTGGCGCGTAAACGGCTTCTCGGGAATATGTATGCGGGCGAGCTTCTTGTTTTGCGCGGCGCGGGAGCTTACGGATATTCTATGAGTTCAAATTATAATCTCCGCGCCCGTCCGGCGGAAGTGCTTGTTGACGGTGGCCGCGACGTGCTTATCAGAAAGCGCGAAGATATTCAAAAACTTATATGAGGAGTAAGAATGGGGTCAGGTCTTGACATTTGACATAGTCAAACGGGTGAACTTTAAATGTATGCTGTCAAATGTCAAGACCTGACCCCCTATTAGGAGGAAATGATGGAGTTTAAAGGTGCGTGGACCGCGCTTGTTACGCCGTTTAAAAAAGACGGCAGCGTAGATTGGAAAGGTTTTGAAAAAAACGTGGATTTCCAGATGAAAGAAGGAATATCGGGGCTTCTGCCGATGGGCACGACGGGAGAGTCCCCGACGGTGAGCCATGAGGAGCACAACGCGATTAACAAAAAAATTTTTGACTATGCCGCGGGGCGCTGTGAAATTTTGGCCGGATGCGGCTCCAATTCCACGGAAGAATCAATCAAATCCGTAAAATCGGCCGCGGAATCCGGCATTAAAGCCGCGCTAATAATAGATTGCTATTACAACGGCCCGTCGTCTTTTGAGCTCAGAACCCGGCATTACAGCCGCATAGCCGAAATGTTTCCGGATATTGAATTTGTGCCTTATATTATACCCGGCAGGACGGGATGCGAAATGTCCGCTTATGATTTGGCGCTTCTCGGAGAAAAATATTCCAACATAAACGCTGTAAAAGAGGCGACAGGGAATATAGAAAGAATGGAGATTGAAGGAAGCATACTTCCGGAGGGTTTTGCAATTCTTTCGGGCGATGACGGCATAACATTTGAGATGATGATTTCGCCTAAAATAAAAGCTTGTGGAGTTATATCGGTTTTAACCAATATAGTGCCAGCGGCGATAAGCAGGATGTGCCGGGCAGCTCTTGCCGGCAGATACGGCGAGGCGAAAGAAATCAACAAAAAACTGAAGCCTCTTTTTGATGTTATTACGGTCACGTCTCTGCGCATAGAAGAGATAAAGGGCAAGCAGTATAAAGTGACGGATAAATTCCGCAACCCGGTGCCTATAAAAACGCTTATGAACGCTTTGGGAATTCCATCTGGAATCGTCAGAGCGCCGCTGGGCTCAATGACCCCGGCCGGCGTTTCGACACTCCGTTCGGCGCTTAAAAGCGTTTGGCTGCTCAGCCCGGAAATCCTGAAACCGGTACAGGAATTTTACGGGACGGATATAGGAAAAGTGCTTACCGACGATTCCATGTGGGAGGCGCTTGCGGCGGTGGAGGAAAAAAAATGATAAAGGTCTGTATAGCCGGGGCATCCGGAAAAATGGGGCAAGCTGTTGCGAATGCCGTTCTCATAACGGAAGGAATAGAAATCGGCGGGCTTCTTGAAAAACCGGATTCTCCCGATATAGGAAAAATTATTAACGGGGTTGAAGTGAGGTCTGTTGCGAAGGATGCTTTATCCGGCTGTGATTGTCTTATTGATTTTACTTCTTCCGCCGCGACGATTGAACATCTTTCGGATTTTTCCGGCGCCGCTGTGATAGGCACGACAGGTTTTACGGGAGCCCAGACGGATGAAATCAAAAAATATGCCGAAAAATTCCCCGTGGTTTTTTCTCCGAACATGAGCAAGGGTGTTAATCTTTTTTTCTCACTCGCAGCCCGGGCGGCGGAAAAACTTAAAGATTACGATATTGAAATAGTGGAAGCGCATCACAACAAAAAAAAGGACGCTCCGTCGGGAACGGCGCTGAGGCTGCGCGATGAGATAAAAAAAGTCCGCGAACTTCAGGATGTTTACGGACGGCATGGCTCCGCGCTCGCGCGGGGAAAGAATGAAATTGGCATACATTCGGTCAGGGCGGGCGATATTGTGGGCGAACACAGCGTGATATTCGCGGGGCCCGGGGAATGTTTTGAGATTTCCCACAGGGCTTATTCAAGGAACTGTTTTGCCGAAGGCGCCGTCACGGCGGCTTTGTGGCTTGACGGTAAAAAGCCCGGCCTTTACGAAATGTCAGAAGTGCTGGGTTTATGAAAGATTTGCCGTGCCGCGTGGAAATCGTCCTGAACTTTCCGCGGAATGTTTTTTTTGTTTGCGCACTTTTTGCGTTTTCTTCCTGCGCGGGCCTGCGCATTCCTCTTTCCGCGATCAGGCCTTCCGGCGCCGACGAGCTTGCCGCCGCCATTGCCGCGGGCAAAGATGTGAACGCCCGGTATCCGGGAGGGCTTTCGCCGCTCATGGAAGCTTCTTACAGAAATCTCCCTGATATAGCGGCTATCCTTCTTGATGCGGGAGCGGACATTGCCGCGAGGGATTCAGACGGCTTTACGGCACTTATGTACGCTGCCGCGGGAAACTCCCCCGCCTGCGCAGAACTTCTTATAAAAAAAGGAGCGGTAGTGTCCGCGCGGGAATATTTAACCGGGAAAACGGCGATTTTTTTCGCCGTAGAAAATAATTCAGCGCCTATGGTTAAACTTCTTCTTTTATCGCCCGAAGCTTCAGAAGATGATTTTGACGGCGGCGTCACAGCGCTTATGTATTCTTCCGCGCTCGGCGCCTTCAGCGCCTGCGAGGAGATTATCAAAAACGGAGCTGATATAAAAAAAAGAGATGATCTCGGCAGGGACGCTCTTTTTCACGCTGTTCAAAATAACGCTATTGAAACAGCGAAGCTGCTTATAAAATCCGGCGCTGATGTTAACGCGGAATATGACCGCCGGCTGCTTCATCTTGCCGCCGCGGAAAATAATGTTGATATGATTAAACTGCTGATTGGCGCGGGCGCCGTGATAGCCATAAAAGACAAACAGGGTTTTACCCCATTTGGCGAAGCGGTAAGGGCGGGTTCACTTGAGGCCGCTTCTTTTTTTCTTGAATATGGCGTCGGGGCGAATGAAGAACAGAATGAGCTGACGCCTCTAATGATTGCCGTCAAAAACAACGACTTGAAAATGATGGCTTTGCTTGCTGAAAATATGGCTGATATTAACATTGCTTTATCCGACGGGACAACAGCTCTTTTTTACGCGGCTATGCGGGCCTCTTCCGCCGCCGCGGAATTTCTGATAAGTGTGGGCGCTGATGTGAACGCCGCGGATTCAAAGGGCTGGACGCCGCTTATGACCGCTGTTTCGGAGAACAATTTGGATACAGCGGTTTTTCTTATAAAAACAGGAGCTGATGTAAACGCTAAAAATGCCGAATCCCTGAACGCGCTGGAAATTGCCAAATATAAAAGAAACGATAAAATGATAGCCTGTCTTAAATCCGCCGGCGCGCGGGAATACTGACGCCGGTTTCGTTTTTTGTATGCCGGTAATTAAAAATATCCGGGATTTATCATCTTCCGGCCGGGCTTATTTTCTTTTGGGCCTTCTTAAAAAACATGACAGAATTCTCGCCGTGTTTGAGGATTCCGGCGAGGCTGAGGCCGTGTATAATGATATCCTTGCGTTCGGCGTAAAATCCGCCGTACTTTTTACCGAGAATGATTCATTAAGATCCGCGGCGCTTTCATCCGTTTCCCGCGCGGGAAAAAACATTATTATCAGCGACGCCGATTCCGCGAAAACAGGGGTTCCATCGCGGAGCGATTTCGCGAAAAGTTTCAGGGTTTCACAAGGCTGCGAACTGTCACCGCAGGATATGGTAAAAAAACTTTCCGGGATGGGTTTTGTAAAAAGCGATTTTGTTTTTGAGCGTGGTAATTTCTCTTTGCGGGGCGGCGTGCTGGACTTCTGGAATTTTTCGTGCGAACTTCCGGTCAGAATTCGTTTTGGGGTGACAACACCGGAGAATATAAATTTTTTTGATCCCGCGACTCAGCTCAGCGCGCGGAGTGTACAGGATATTGAAATTGCTCATAGCCCGAGGGGCGATGGAAACCTTTTCTCTTTTATTGCTGGAGATTACGTGACGGCGCGGCCGGAGGTTGTATCTTTTGAAGGCTGTGACAAAGCGGAATATGTTTTTTCAGCGTCGGGAGAGGACACCGGAATAAGAAGAGCGCCTGTTTACAGCGCCAGAATGGATTTTCTGATCAAAGACCTGAAAAGTTTCTCTGAAGACGAGTTTGAAATAAAAATATTTTGCGACAGCGATGACGCCCGGACATATCTTGAGGAAGAAATATCCATCCGCGGCGGTATCCCTGCTGAATATATCAAGGGTGAAATATCGGGAGGTTTTCTTTCACGGCCCGATAAATTGCTGTGTCTTAAAAGCGGCGAGATATTGGGATTCGGGGGAAGGCTCCATGCTCCGCCGGCTCCGGCGGTGCCGGAAAAATTTACGGGAGAAATGGTTTACGCAAAAGGCGATATTGTCGTTCACGAGGATTACGGTATAGGTAAATTTATAAAATTGGACGAGTTTGAAATAAAAGGCAAGCCGGTGGATTATATATCCATAGCTTATGCCGACGGCACGGCGCATATACCGGCGGAGGAATTTGCGGGGCTTCACCGCTGGACGGCGCCAAGGGGCGTGAAGCCTGTCATATCCAGGCTCGGTGACGCCGATTTTAAAATAAGAAAATCAAAAGTTTATAAAAATATTTTCAGCATGGCCCGCGAAATTATGGAAACAGGCGCCCGCCGGAAAATGATAAAAGGTGTTTCATTTAAATCTTCGGCAGCCGAAAAAGATTTTATCCTTCGTTTCCCTTATGAAGAAACCGCTGACCAGCGCGTCGCATCACAGAGGATTTTAGCTGAGATGGAAAAGCCTGTTCCCATGGAGCATCTTCTCTGCGGCGATGTGGGATACGGGAAAACGGAGATTGCCATGAGAGCCGCTTTCAGGAGCTGTTGGGGAGGATGCCAGGTTGTGTGCATCGTGCCCACGACGGTGCTTGCCCAGCAGCAGTATTATGTTTTCCGTGAGCGGTTCAAAGGTTTTCCCGTAGAGATAGATATGCTTTCAAGATTCAGCGCGTCACGCCGCGGGGAAGTTTTATCGCGTGTCGCTTCCGGGCGCACAGATATACTGATTGCCACGCACTCGGCTTTTTCCAAAGACCTTGTTTTCGCGAAACTCGGGCTCGCCGTGATAGATGAGGAGCACCGGTTCGGTGTCAGGCAGAAAGAGCTGCTGAAAAACAAGTATCCTTTTGCCGATATTCTGATGATGTCGGCCACGCCCATCCCGAGGACGCTTTCAATGTCGCTTGCGGGCATCCTCTCTTTTTCCATAATAGAAAGCCCGCCTCCGGGCAGAATGCGCGTTGAAACTTTTACGGGCGCCTACAGCGAGGGGCTGCTCAAAGAAGCAGTCAGGCGCGAGATATCGCGCGGCGGGCAGATTTTTTATGTATATAACAGAATTTCGGGAATTAATAATCTGCGCGAAGAATTTGTGAAAATGTTTCCTGATCTTAGGGTGGCTCTCGCGCATGCCGGAATGCCTTCACAGAAGCTATCTTCCGTTATGAGGGCTTTTGCGAACGGAGAATACGATGTTCTTATTTCCACGGTAATAATCCAGTCGGGTCTGGATATAAGCAATGTCAATACTCTCATAATAAGGAAATCGCAGCTGCTGGGGCTTTCTCAGATGTATCAGCTCAGAGGCAGGGTAGGGCGTGGCGTTAAAAGGGCATACTGTTATTTTTTTTATGACGGCGAGGTGCAGAAGAAGTCCAAAAAACGGTTTGAATTTTTGAGTGATTATGACGCGCTTTCTTCGGGGCTGCGAATAGCCATGAGTGACCTTGAGCTGCGCGGCGCAGGAAATATTTTCGGGCCTCAGCAGCACGGTTATATTAAACAGGTGGGAGCGGAACTTTATTTTAAACTGCTTGAAAAGGCGGTGGGCCAGCTTAAAGGAGAACCGGAGGAAGAAGAGTGCCGCATAAGTTTTTCATCAGGCGGCAGGTCCATACCGGAAAATTATGTGTCTTCGCTTTCCGAGCGTTTTAGGCTGCTTATGAGGCTGTCAAGAATCAACAGCATTGAGCAGCTTGATATTTACGGTGAAGAAATCCTTGACCGTTTCGGCGAGGCGCCCGAAGAGGTAAAAAAACTTATAGAATCCGTAAAACTTAAAATAGCCGCAACCGCTTCCGGCATCAGCAGTATTGATGAAATTAATGGCGGCTTTAATCTTGTAAAAAATGGACGATGCGTTTTTTACGCATTGACGCAGGAGGATTTGATTAAGAAATTGCTGGAAGAAAAAAGCCGTATTAAAAGAGCGTAATACTGAAATTCAGCGGCAAATAAGACATATAGTACAAAGCACTGCATACCAAAGCAGGTCAATAGAAAATACCACTTGACAACAAAAGACAATAAATATAGAATCTCATTGGAAGTAGCATATGCAGAAAGAAATAATGAATGTTCCCGAGTTGGCAGAGTATATAGGTGTCAGCGGATCAAAGATATATAAGCTGATAAGGGATAAAAAAATCCCTGCTTCAAAAATAGGCAGGCAGTATAAGTTTTCAAAACAAGTAATCGATTCGTGGCTGAAAGAAAATATTATTACATCTTTTTTGAATGAGCCTCTTTTTCAGCCTAAAAAAAATGTCGAAAAAGGGGGTGAGAAAAATGGCAAAGAAGAAAGCAGCGAAGAAAAAAGTTGTGAAAAAGAAAGTAGCGAAGAAAACGGTGAAGAAAGCCGTTAAGAAGAAAGTCGCGAAGAAAAAAGTCGCGAAGAAAAAGTAAGGAGGCTATCTAGTATGGCTCAGAAAATTGTTAAGCTTGGTTTGAAGAGAGAAAAAAACCATCTTTATTACATCGGCAAAGACGGAAACGTTTGGGCTGCTCCGATGGCACGCGCGGGAAAAAAAGGCGGTAAAGCCAAAAAAGTCGCGGATGCCGGAGTGAAAAAAGAGAAAGGTTTTCTTTATTTTCTTGACAAAAACGGTGACGTAGCGAAAGCTGCAATGTCCCGCGGCGGCAAGAAAAAGAAAAAAGCAGCGAAAAAACCTGCAAAGAAAAAAGTCGCGAAGAAAGCGGTGAAAAAAGCCGTTAAGAAAAAAGTCGCGAAAAAAAAGAAAAAGTAATAATTTTCTTTTAGCCGCGCCTTTCCCGACCTTGTGCCGGGATAGGCGCGGTTTTTTTTTTATACCTAAGACAAGTTTTTGGTGCCGGATATCCGGAATTTTCACTGATGTTAATTTATCGGGTTTTGCAGATGTCGGGGAATTTCAGTTTGTGCGCGGCGCTGTCAATTAATTCTTTTGCTCTTTTTTTACGGTCGGGTTTCAGAGAGGCCGGTATTTTTCCCGTGTCGGCTATTTTATCCAAAACATCATAAGTTAAACCTATTTCTTTTTCGTCACTTTGTCCCGGCCACAGCCCCGCGCTCGGGACTTTTTCAATTATGTATTTAGGAATATTGAGTTTAACCGCGAGTTCTCTCACCTGAGATTTCAGAAGATCTCCCAGCGGGCTCACATCGGAGGCGCCGTCACCGTATTTTGTAAAATAGCCGAATTTCAGTTCTGTCTTGTTGGAAGTGCCGGCGACAAGATAATTTTTGCTGTTGGCGAAATAATAAATAACCGCCATCCTGAGCCGCGCTTTCAGATTGCCGCCGGATGCTTTAGAGCTTTTAACGGCGCTTGCAAGTTTCGTAAGACGGTAAATTTCCGTGAGGTCTATTATGCGGTACGGAATTTTGAATTTGATGGCGAATTTTTTCGCGTCATCAATGTCTTTTTTGAGCGATTCGCACGGCAGGATGAGAGCTAGAGTTTTTCCGCGTGAGGCGCGATACGCCAAAACAGCCGTCACTGCGGAATCAATCCCGCCGCTCAATCCGAGCGTGAAACCCCTGCAGTGCGAGCTTTTGAGCTTATTTTTCAAAAAATTTATTATTATTTTTTCCATGGAGCTTTAATTTTACATTAAATTTTGCTAAAATCAAATACTGCCGGTATGGCTGAGGATATGGATAAAATACTGATTGTTGAAGATAACCCCGACGGCGCTGAGGTGCTTAAGGACATATTGTCTGCTGAAGGTTACCTTTGCGATATCGCGCCCGACGGCGTTACTGCCGAGATGAAAGCCTCAATGAACGATTACGGGTTGATTCTGCTTGATATCATGCTGCCGGACAAAAGCGGTTTTGAGCTTCTGGAGAAATTTAAAAATGATTCAGCCACGTCGCTGACACCGGTTATTATGCTGACGGCTCTCAATGATACGCAGTCGCGAATAAACGGATATAACCTTGGGTGCAATGATTTTATTTCCAAGCCCTACAATCACTATGAGCTTATGGCGAGGGTTAAAAATCATATAAGACTGAAAAACGCGCTTGCCGATCTGGAAGACACCAACAATGTGCTTTATACTCTTGCCTCGGCAATAGAAGCGAAGGACCGTTACACCCGCGGGCATTCAAACAGGGTGAGTAATTACTGTTATAATCTTGCCAGGGAACTCGGCTGGAGTGAGTCCGAGTGCGTGGGGATAAAAAGAGCCGGCCTTTTGCATGACATAGGCAAGATAGGAGTTCCCGATTTTATACTGACAAAAACCGCCGGCCTGACGGCGGAGGAATATCAAATAATCAAAAACCATCCCGTCCTCAGCGCCGAGATATGCTCGTCGCTGACAAAACTTAAGGATGTGATACCCACCATAAAATATCATCACGAGCGTTATGACGGAGCGGGTTATCCCGCCGGACTGGCGGGTTCCGCCATACCTTTGGGCGCGCGGATTATGGCTGTTTGCGATTCATGGGACGCAATGACTTCGGACAGGGCATACAGAAAGAGAATAAACAAATCGGAAGTCATTAAAATTCTGGAAGCGTGCTCCGGTAAACAGTGGGACCGCGAAATCGTAAAAGCTTTTATCCGTTTTTTGAAAAATAGTCCCGAATAGTTTTTTCCGCCTGAGGATTTATTCTCACAGCTTTCCTGAATTCCGAGTCTGATAATTCTTTTTTCCCGTGCGCGCGGTATATCGCACCCAGCAGCATGTGCGCGAGGTAATCGCCGCTTATGTCATAGACATATATTGATGACCCGCATATTTTTACGGGCTTTTTTGAAAGAAAATAAGTGAATGGTTTTGTTTGGCCGAAATTGCCGAAATATATGCCCTGCAGATTGGTGGCGCTTACGGCAAAATATTCTTTCTCTGTATTTTCGGGATTGATAAACTCGTCGGCCTCGCCTACGGGCGTATTCATCATGCAGCCCTGATAGGTAATGCCGTAATATCGCGGCGAGCCTGAACCGAAATACGAAAGAATAAGCGGCGGCGAACCTTCTTTTTTCCACCACCCCGCGAACTGTTTTAATCCCTGCCCCCAGTCCAGATTTGAATCGCCGAG
This sequence comes from bacterium, assembly GCA_013791675.1. GTDB lineage: Bacteria > CG03 > CG03 > CG03 > CG03 > CG03. Next base: position 20,020 of record VMTI01000154.1, read on the forward strand.
GTATTTTATGCCCTGACGCGGTCCGCCGAGAACAAAATTGAAATGGGATATGTAGTCAGGAAAGATACTCAGGTTTTCAAAAAGAGCAAGCGCTACCATAGCCGCCAGAGCCGGGCCTTTCAGGAGCCGCCGGGCGCGCGAGAAAAAAAGAAAAGCAAAAGGCCATAAGAATAGCGCGTGCCGTATGCCGATATTGAGATTGCTCTTCATTATAAAAATCAAAAAAGCGGCGGCGGGGAGTATAAAGAAAAGCTCGTCTCTGTTGATTTTCGCGCGGGTGGCGCTTATGATTGCCGCCATAGAAAGAACAATTCCCGCGAGAGTGCTTTTGATTATAATAGCCAGCGGGAAATAATACGGCCAGCCTCTTACGGAATACATGCCGAGCAGATACGCGCTGTGCCCGCGCCTGGAATGGAAAAAGCTGTAAGCTACACCCTTGAGATATGTTTCAGGCAGAAAAGATATTTTTGAAGCGAGGTTTAACGCTCCGCGTACAAAAACAGGCAGAGAGTTAAGCTCGCCTCCCTTGAAAAAATTTCCGCACACGGGTTCCGCAAACATGTAGGAAAGATTGATTATGAAAATTATTATGGGAACCTGAATTAAAAAATGCGCAAGAAATTTCTTTTTGTCTCCGGTGAAGAAAAACGCGCTCAGGTGAAAAGCCATGAAATAAAATATGACAGTGTGTTTGGACGCCAGAGCCAGCGACCACAGGATAGATGCCGGCAGAAGATTTTTCAGATTCTGTTTCTTTGTGTATTTCCACAAAAAATAGGATGCCATTACGGAGAAGGCGACGGACCCGAAATCCGTCGTCACAAGTCTCGCGTGCGCGAGCATATTAGGGGAAAGAGCCAGCATAAAGGCAGCCATATTGGCGGCTTTTTCACCGTAAAGTTCCTTCGCCCATCGGTGAATGATGAGTATTAGGGGGATTCCCAGAAGCAGCAGCAGCATGCGCCCGGTAAACAGAAGACGTGCCGCGTCATTACCGTTTTTAAAAAATACCGTGTCGGCGAAAACAAAGTCTTTTCCCGGCGACCAGGTGTTTACCCGTATTTCATTTTCCGTTCTCACCAGAGACGCTTCATCCGGAAGAACGGCTTTTGTGAAATAAGACGAAAACCCCGCGATGTATCTTAAAAGAGGCGGATGCTCAATTCCGAATCTGAAATTGTGGAATTTGTGATAGGCCATGCCGTCGGCAAGATGCAGTGTTTCATCATAGACAGGGGATTTTTTTAACACGCTCATTCCGCCGAGCATGAGAAAAACGGCGATGGAAATAATAAGAGGAAGAAAAGAATGTTTGGATTTTTTCGGCTTTTTCATTTTAAGAAAAAATATAAAGCATCACGTTGCCCGCGATTATGACGGCTGAAGCTCCCAGGCGGCGGAACCGTTCTTTTTCGCCGAACAGCAGAATGCCTCCAGCCACGGCAATCAGAACGCCGGAGCGTTTGACGGCTATCAAGTAGGATACTTTTGTCAGGGCGAGCGCCGCCATATGGGTCATAAAAAGTCCGGCGTTTAATATGCCGCAACCGGCAAGATATTTGATATCCGAGCGTTTTATTTTGGAGCTGTTTTTAAGAAAAAAGGGTAAGGCCAGCAGCGCTACAAGAGCAGATACATAAAAAGGGTAACTTTCTATGGATGATTTTTCAAGCGCCAGTTTGTCAAAATTGGCCACAAAAGCCCACACGCCCACTGTAAGGAATGCCCATTTTACGCCTTTTTCGCCGCTTAATTTTTTGAAAGGTTCCGCCAGATTTTTACCCGCGGTTAGCATATAACATCCGAAAGCTGTCAGCAGCATCGCTGCCCCTGCGGCAGGCGAGGGGAATTCCTTCAGAAGAACGGCCGAAACGGGTATGACAAAAAGCGGTGACATCGCAAGAATTGGCATGACGAGAGATGCTTCCGAATGTTTGAGAGCTTTTATGCTTGAATAAAAACCTATGAGATTTCCCGATGCCGCCGCGGCCGCTATGGGCCAGAACCCCGCAGCGGGAGCGGGGAATCCTTCTTTGAGCGCCGGAATCAGAAGTATAGGCAGAGAAAAAGCGAAATAAGAAAATAGGATAACAGAGGGTTCGGATATATTATTTATGTGAAGGTAGCGCACATATAAACCAAGTATGCCGAAAATAATGGCGCACAGGCCCGCAGGAAGAAACCAATTCATTGTTAATATTACAAAAAAGAGTACGAAAGAGGAAAGCGATAGCCATGCGCCGACGCGTTATTTTTTTGCAAATTGCGGTTTATTTATTTAAAATTAAAAATATGACGAAACAGAAAATACTTATAGTTGACGACGATAAAGACGCCAACGATATCGTAAAGAGCTGCCTGGCGGCGTCCGGATACGGCACCATATCGGCTTTTTCTGCCTCCGAGGCGATAGAATACGCCAGCGCGCTTAAGCCCGACCTTATAATTCTTGATATTAATCTGCCGGACGGGAATGGCGAGATGGTGTATGCCGCTCTGCAGGCGATGACTGAGACAAAGGGGCTGCCGGTAATTATAATATCGGGAGAGCCTCCATCCAGAGTGCAGAGGATGCAGGGTATGAAAAGTATCCCGCCGGAGGACATATTTATCAAACCGCTGGATATTCCGGAATTTCTGAAGCGCGTGAACGGTTATCTCGCGGAGAAAAAAAATCGCGCCGGGAAGAAAATCCTTATAGCGGATGATGATACGTCTATGAACGAGATAATAAAAAAGAACCTTGAGGCCGCAGGTTATGGCACGCTGTCTGTTTTCGGCGGTTACCAGGCGGTGGATTGCGCCAAAAAGAACAGGCCGGATTTAATATTGCTGGATATAAATCTCCCCGCGGGCAGCGGCGAGCTCGCTTATACCGTGCTGAAAGGCTTAAAAGAACTGAACAAGATTCCTGTGATAATTGTTTCCGGCGAAGACCCCGCCGTCATCCGCCGAATGCATATAGGAAAGTCAGTGAGCCTTCAGGATATTTTTCTGAAACCCGTGGATTTCAAAAAGCTTCTTCACAGGATAGGCCAGCGCCTTACGGAAAAAGAAACAGACAATGCCGGCGGGTAAAAGCGACGCAAGAAAGATATTGGAATCAATATCGATTTGAAAAAAGTCAAACAGGGGAAAGGGGTATAAAACTAATGAATGCCTTGACAGCAGTGTTTATATTTGTAAACATGTGTTTAGGAAACTAAACATATGTTTGGTTTTCAGTAAAAGGCGGAATTATGAAATTTTTTAAACCATTGGATAAAATTTTGAATCAGACAGCGAAAGTGAGAATTCTCCGTTTCTTGATAAAAACAGGGCCAGAATGGACTGGCCGCCAAATTTCTAAAGAGATTGGAGTAAGTCCGGCAACTTGTCATAAGGCGCTCCGGCAACTTTATAACGAAGGGCTACTTTTGTTTCGCAGTGTGGGAGCGGGACATCTTTACAAATTGAATGATGAAAATTATCTCGTGAAAAAAGTGGTCAGGCCGTTATTTGAACAAGAAGACAGCATCTATCGGCGTTTAAAGGAAATATTATTGGAGCATTTGGGAAGTTTATCGCCACGGAAATTGGTGTCCGCTGTTGTTTTCGGCAGTGTGTCAAAGAAAAACGAGAGAGCAAAAAGCGATATAGATATTCTGCTGCTTGTAAAAAAAGAAGAAGATAAAGACGAAATCGAGAAGAGAACGGCGCTTGCCGCTGCTGTAATAATCAGGGAATATGGGAATGCTCTTTCCCCGTATATTCAAACTGTTAATGAATTCATGTCCAAGAAAAAAAAGAAGCTTCCGGTAATCAAAGAAATATTGAAGAATCATTTTGTCATTGCGGGAAAAGCGTTGGAGGATTTATGACCGCAAAAATAAAACATACAGGGGTTGATAGAAATAGATATAAAATTTATTTGAAAAAAGCCTTGGAATTTTATCAAAGCATGATTCAGGCCGAAGACTCAAAAAACTGGAATGCCGTTGGATTAAATAGCGTCCATTGCGCGATATCTGCTTGTGATGCTGTCGTTGTTTTTCATCTTGGCATGCGTTCTGTTTCCAGTCAGCATAGAGATGCCGTAGAATTGTTGGATAGCATTTTGATAAAGGGCGCGGATCAAAAATCGGGATTGTTGAATAGGATTCTTGCTAAAAAAAACATTGTTGAGTATGAAGACAGGGATTTTCTGGAGAAGGAAGCAAAAGAGCTTATAAAATTGACGACAAGATTTTTTGAATGGGTTAAAGAAATTATACCGGAAGGCAGGTAGCTTTATAATGTCTATAGATGCGTGAAAGCGGAACTTGCTGCCAGTTTTATGATTGCAAGAGGCGGAGCCATTTTGATATATTTATAACATGAAAATACTTGTGACAGGCGCGGCGGGTTTTATAGGGTCAAATCTCACTCTTGAATTAGAGAGGAGATTCCCGGGGTATGAAATCACAGCTGTGGATAATTTTTTTTCCGGATGCAGTGAGAATCTGAAAAACTTCAAAGGGAAATTTGAAAACAGGGATATATCAAAAGGGCCCGTTCTTTCAGGCACATACGATATAATTTTTCATGAAGCCGCCATTACCGACCCGCGATATGATAATGACAAAGAAATGGTTCGCTCAAATATACAGGGATTCAAAAACATAATAGAACTGGCCCGCTCATCCGGCGCGAAACTGGTTTACGCCTCATCCGCAAGCATGTACGGCAACGGCCCAGCGCCTCAGCGTGAAGATCAGAAAAAAGAAATTTTAAGCGCATACGCCGACAGCAAGCTGGCGATGGATGTGATGGCGGAAGAGCTTTTCGGAAAAATGCACATAATCGGCCTCAGATATTTTAATGTTTTCGGCCCCGGTGAGGCGCACAAGGGCCGCCCGGCGAGCATGATATACCATCTTGTCAGGCAGATGAAAAGCGGAGCGGTGCCGCGCATTTTTAAAATGGGAGAGCAGAAAAGAGACCACATTTATGTGAAAGATGCCGTTGAGGCGACAATTCTTGCCGCGGACGCCGGTAAAAGCGGCGTTTATAATGTCGGCACCGGCCTGGGCGTGGATTTTAACGAGCTTATTGCGGATATAAATTCTCTGCTGGGCACATCGCTCAAACCTGAGTATATTGACAATCCCTACGAAGGCACATATCAGAATCACACGCAGGCGGATACAAAAGCCGCCGAAAAATATCTTGGCTTTAAAGCCCGGTACAGTCTCAGCGCCGGCATAAGAGACTATATTGAAAATTACGGCCTTTAAATATCACTGAAATTGTGCCGTAATCAGTCACGAAAAATATCCGCCTTACTTCAATCCTGCTGCTATAAAGGGCAAGACCTGACCCCATTCATAATTTTCCGCGACGGTTGACAATTGGGACTTAAAAATATAGAATCCTAATTGAGAATTAATCTCAATAAAAAATAAAGGTATTTATGAACAAAGAAATAGAAAATAAATTCTGTTCTTATCTCAGAAGTAACGGGATGAGATGCACGGCGGAGCGGAAAATTATTTTACGCGAGGTCTTTGCTATTCACCGGCATTTTGATACGGAAGATCTTTTCCGGATTGTCCACCGGAAAAAAACCGGCATTTCGCACGCTTCAGTGTACAGAACCCTTCCGCTCCTTGTAAAGGCGGGGCTTGTCAGCAGAACCGCCGTCGCCGCGGGTAAAGCCGTGTATGAACATGTTTATGGTCACCGTCATCATGACCATATGATGTGTATACGATGCGGAAAATATATAGAATTCACAAATGATAAGATTGAAAAGTTACAGTTAACAATTTGCGCTGAATATGAGTTTAAACCGACATATCACACGCTGCAAATCAAAGGTTTGTGCAGGAATTGCGCGCAGAAAGTTAAAAGGAGAAAGCAGCGATGAAGAAAAATCTTATAGAAATGGAAGACGCACAGAAAGGTGTTATAAGTTCGCTTGAGGGCGGGGATTTTTTTCGAAACAAACTGAGCGCCATGGGAATTTCCGAAGGCGCCCGGATACAAAAAATAACGGGGCATTTTATGGGAGGCCCTGTGCTTATAAAGGTCAGAAACGCGGAAATCGCCGTAGGCCGCGGCATGGCGGAAAAGATAATAGTGGAAGTTGAAGAAAGCTTATGAAAAAAATACTTCTCATGGGAAATCCAAATGTCGGGAAAAGCGCCGTGTTTTCACGGCTCACCGGAGTTAATGTCATTGCTTCAAATTATCCCGGAACGACAGTGGAATTTACCAGAGGATACATGTTGATAGACGGTGAAAAAGTTGAAGTTATTGATGTGCCGGGCGTTTACGGCCTTCTGGCCGCCTCCCGCGCCGAGGAAGTCGCGCTTAATATGCTTGAGGAAGGGGATGTCATACTTGATATAGTGGATTCAACGAAACTTGAAAGAAATCTTAATCTTACTCTGCAGCTGATAAAGACCGCTAAGCCCATGATTCTGGTTTTGAATATGTGGGATGAAATAAAGCACATGGGAATTGAAATAAACAGAGAAAAGCTTGAAGAGATACTGGGATTGCCGGCCGTGGCCGTGTGCGCTTTAACGGGAGAAGGTATAAAAGCGCTTCGCAGCCGCATCAAGGAAGCCGCAGTCAGCTCTTTTGACGGGGGGGGCGAAAATGAGTGGGGAACGATAGGGGAAATTATAGAAAAAACGCAAACTCTTTCTCATCGTCATCACACACTTATGGAAACTCTAGGTGACGCAAGTGTCAGCCCTTATACGGGTATCCCAATAGCGCTTTTAACGGGTTTCGTCTCATTTAAAATTATCAGATTCATAGGCGAGGGGCTTATCTCTTATGTTTTTGAGCCGCTTTTTGAAAAATTGTGGCTGCCGCTTATAATGAAAGTATCCGCGCTTATAGGCGCGAATACGTTGGCGGGCAAGATAATTGTGGGTGAGCTTATAGACGGAAATGTGGATTTTATTCAGTCAATGGGCGTTTTGACGACGGGGTTATACGTGCCGCTGGCAATGGTGCTGCCTTATGTCTTTTCCTTTTACCTTGTTTTGAGTTTTCTTGAGGATTCCGGATATTTGCCGAGGCTGGGAATACTTCTTGACGGGTTTATGCACAAAATAGGCCTTCATGGGTTGGCGATAATACCAATGATTTTAGGGCTGGGCTGCAATGTGCCGGCGGCGCTGTCAACGAGAATTCTGGAAACTCGCAGGGAGAGATTTATCGCCGCCACACTCATGGCGATAGCGGTTCCCTGCATGGCGCAGATAGCTATGATTGTAGGCCTTGCCGGAAAATTCGGGGCGAAGGCGCTGGCTCTTATATTCGGCACACTTTTTATTGTGTGGCTCGTTCTGGGCGTTTTGCAGAATCTTATAATCAAAGGAGATTCCCCCGAGATATTTGTTGAAATCCCGCCTTACCGCCTGCCGTATTTTAACGCGCTTTTGAAAAAAGTGCTGATGAGAATAAGGTGGTTTTTAGGTGAGGCGCTCCCTTTCGTGATGCTCGGAGTTCTGGCGGTGAATTTTCTTTACGCATTAGGCGTTATTTCATTTATAGGGCATATTTCACGTCCTGTTATAACGGGCATTATGGGTTTGCCGGAAGAGGCCGCGGCCGCTCTTGTCGTCGGATTTTTGAGAAAAGATGTGGCGGTGGGAATGCTGGCTCCTTTGGGCCTTTCAATGAAACAGCTTGTTATAACTTCAGTGGCGCTGACCATGTATTTTCCGTGCATGGCGACTTTTGCCGTGATGATAAAAGAACTCGGATGGAAAGACATGCTGTTGTCGGCGGCTATTATGATGGTTTCCACTATTTTTGTCGCGGGAATTCTAAATATTATTTTATGAGCGCAATGGCAGCAAAAACCGCGGGAAATTTTAGGGAGGAAAAATGATAGAGAGCAATGTGAGAAAACTTCTTGATGAAATTCCTCCGGGCGTTGACATTGTGGCCGCCGCCAAGACACGCAGCGCCTCTGAAATTACGTGCGCTGTGAAAGCCGGAGTAAAAATTATAGGTGAAAATTACGCGCAGGAGCTGCTTGAAGTTTATGATGCGGTGAAAGAGCCCGTCCTGTGGCATTTTATAGGGCATATTCAGACGAATAAAGTCAGGCAGATAGTTGAAAAGGTTGATATGATCGAGACGCTGGATTCCATGCGCCTGGCCAGGGAAATAGATAAGAGATGCGCCGTGATAGGAAAAGTTATGCCGGTGCTGGTGGAAATAAATATCGCGCGGGAAAGCGAAAAGTCCGGCGCGCGTCCGGAAGATACTGAAGATTTTGTGAGGGCGTTGGCGGTATATAAAAACATTGAAGTGAAAGGCCTTATGACTATGGGCCCTCCCGATGCTGACGGTGAGGAGGCCCGGTCTTATTTTAGGCAGGCGCGTGTTTTATTTGATAAAATAAAAAATCTAGCGTTAAAAGGCGCGGATATGAAATATCTTTCCATGGGGATGACATCTTCTTATATGGCCGCTGTGGAAGAAGGTGCTAATCTGGTGAGGATAGGAACGAAAATATTCGGGGAGAGAAATTATGATTGAAAAAAAAGCCGTTTTTAAATTTTGTCCCATGTGCAGGGCTATGCTGGAAGTCAAGGATATAGACGGGGCTGCCCGTCTTGTCTGCGGTGGATGCGGATGGATAAACTATCAGAATCCTGTTCCAGTGGCTGTGGCCGCGGTGCTTAATGCGCGCCGGGATGTGCTTATTACACGCAGGACTTTTGCGCCGGCCGCCGGTCAGTGGTCGCTCCCCGGCGGTTTTGTTGAATATAATGAGCATCCCGCGGATGCCTGCCTTAGGGAGCTCAGGGAAGAAACCGGTATAAAGGGCGAGATAATCCGTCTTGCGGGCATATATAATTTCAGCAGCAGGATTCATGGTTCTCTGCTTGTCATAGGCTATGAGGTGAAGGCTTTGTCCGAAGAATTAAAACTTAATGAGGAAATCAGTGAGGCGAAATTTACTGAATACAAAGATGTGCCGTATATAACTTTTGCCAGTCACAGAAAACTTTTAAAAGACATTTTTGAACGCTGAACCGATAAAGGGTAAATACACCAAAAGGGGAATTAGAGCGTTTTTCCGACGGCGGCGGCTATGGGTTTTATTTTCTGCATGATGTCGGCGAAAGTTTTCTCGTCTATTGTCTGGGCGGCGTCAGAAAGCGCGTTTTTGGGGTCGTGATGCACTTCCACTATAATTCCGTCGGCACCTGATGCCGCCGCGGCCAGGCACATTGACGGAACAAGGTCTCTTAACCCGGTGGAATGTGACGGATCTATGATGACCGGCAGATGAGATTCTTTTTTAAGAAAAGGCACGGCGCTGATATCGAGAGTGAAGCGCGTTGACTGCGCGAAAGTGCGTATTCCTCTTTCGCACAGGATGACATTCTGATTTCCGCCGCTGAGGACATATTCCGCCGCCATAAGAAGTTCGTTGAGTGTCGCGGACATTCCACGCTTAATCATGACTGGTGTGTTTATTTTTCCCAGCTCGCGCAGAAGATTAAAATTCTGCATATTCCGCGCTCCGACCTGAAGAATGTCGGCGTATTTGGCGACAAGTTCAATCTGTGAAATCTCCATAACCTCTGTTATTATTTTTAGTCCGGTAAGTTTTCTCGCTTCCGCAAGATATTTGAGGCCTTCTTCGCCGAGCCCCTGAAAAGAGTATGGCGATGTGCGGGGTTTGAAAGCGCCGCCTCTTAGAAAACCCGCACCATATTTTTTTATCATCCGTGCGGTTTTAAGAAGACTCGCGCGGTTTTCAACAGAACATGGGCCGGCCATTACCGTAAATTTTCCGCCGCCTATTTTTTTGTTCCCACAGTTTATAACGCTGTCTTCGGGATGCACCTGGCGGCCGGCGAGCTTATAGGGTTTTGATATCTGGACAATGCTTTTGACAGCGGGGTCCGCTTCAAAAAATTCTTTTAGAAGTATCGCGTTTTCGCCTATCACTCCTATTGTTGTATCCGAGGCGCCTTTTGAGTAGTGAGCTTTGAAGCCGTAAGATGTTATTTTTTTCTCAAGCCGCGTTATATCTCTTTTTGAAACATTTCTTTTTAGTATCAGTATCATTTTATTTTCCTTTTGGTGCGCCTCGAAGGCGTACGGCTACTTTTTTGATTTTTTTTAGGCATTTTATGAAGAAATCATTTTCGGCGGGTTTACCCACGGTCACTCTTATGAATTCGGGCAGTTCGTATTCCGCCATTCCCCGCACTATTACGCCCAGTTTAAGCAGTGCCGTGAAAATTTTGTTTCCGTCACCCACATTCACAAGCAGAAAATTAGTCTGTGAGGGGACAAATTTCAGATTCATTTCGGTAAGATTTTTTTCCAATCGTTTTTTCTCATCCAGAATTTTTCTGCATGTGCGGGAGACATAACTATCGTCGTCAAGCGCCGCAATAGCTCCGGCCTGGGAGAGGGATGTCGTGTTAAAAGGCGGCCTGATGCGCTCAATGATTTCGCATATTTCTTCCGGCGCCACGGCAAAACCCAGTCTCATACCCGCCATGCCGTAGGTTTTTGAGAACGTGCGGAGAATTATTATTTTTTTACCGGCTTTAAAATATTTTATGGCTGTCACATAATCTTTAGCGTCGGCAAAATCAGCATAGGCTTCGTCAAAGACAATCATGGGAGCGTTTTTATTTTTCTTCAGAATCGCGAACATTTTATCTATTTCTTTTTTGCTGCTGTATGTGCCGGTGGGATTGCTGGGGTTGGTCACAAAAAGAAATTTGTCGCGTTTCCCTGCGGCTTCGGCCATTTTTACGAGGTCATGCGCGTAGTTTTTCATATCTACCGTTTTTGTTTCGGCGCTCATAAGATCGGCCGCCATACGGTAGCGGATGAAAGCGTGCCGGGAAACTATTATGCGGTCGCACGGGTCCAGGAAAGCCTTTCCGAGCAGCTCTATAATTTCATCGGCGCCGTTACCCACGATAATATTTTCAGCTTTTACGCCCATTTTTTTCGCTATTTTATGTTTCAGTTCATAAGCGTTTGAATCCGGATAGCGGTTGACGGCCGCCGCATTCTGGCGTATGGCGGCGAGCACTTTTTTAGGCGGTTCATAGGGATTTTCGTTTGACGCCAGCTTCACCACTTTTTTAAGTTTATACAGGCGTTTTATTTCGCTTATGGGCCTTCCGGCGATATAAGGTGAAAAAGAGCTAACGGCTTTTCTCGGTTTAATCATGATTTCGGCAGCCTTCCTTCGGGATAAGAACCCAGGATTTTCAGAGAGTCGCAGAACTTTGACAGTTCGGATACGACATTCTGTATTTTTTTCTGAAGGATGTGCCCCTCGCAGTCCACAAAAAAGAAATATTCCCACGCTTTTTTCTTACTCGGCCGTGATTCTATTTTACTGAGATTTATTTTTCTTTTTTTAAAGGGGGACAGCGCGTCGTGAAGAATTCCCGGCCTGTCTTTAAGAGAAAAAAGAAAAGATGTTTTGTCTTTTCCGCTCGGCGATGGTATCGTTTTGCCCATAACAAGAAAGCGCGTGTAATTCTGAGACAGGTCTTCAATGTGCTCGTCCAGTATATTCATGCCGTATATTTCCGCGGCAAATCTTGAGGAGATCGCCGCCCCCAGAGTCGGCCATTTCGCCGCCAGTTTAACAGCCTCCGCCGTGCTGGACACCTCAATTTGTTCGGCGAACGGCAGGTTGCGTGAAATGTAATTTCTGCATTGGCCGAAAACCGAAGGATGGGAATAAAGTTTTTTTATTTTGCTTTTGTTTTTTCCGCTTGCCACAAGGCATTCTGAAATCGCCAGATATTCCTCGTTAATTATTTTAAGAGATGAATTGACGAACATATCCATTGTGTGATTCACCATTCCTTCGGTGGAATTTTCTATGGGTACAACACCGTAATCCGCGCGCCCTGTTTCAACGGAAGAAAATACATCTCCTATGGATACAGCAGGCATATAATCGCAGAAAGAGCCGAATATTTTAACGGCCGCGTTATGCGTAAATGTGGCTTGGGGACCCAGGTATGATATGGATAGGGTTTTCTGCAGATTTCTGCACGATGATATAACTGTTCGCATCACCTCTTCCGCTATTGCCGCGTTCTCGGCGGTGAGGTTCGCGGTTATTTTTTTCAGAATCTGCTCTTCTCTTTCGGGCCGGTAAATATCCTCGCCGCGCTTTCTTTTATATAAAGCCACTTCTCCCGCGAGGCTTATTCTTTTCAGAAGCGCCCGCGTGAGCTCGCCGTCAACTTTGTCTATTTCCCGCCGGATTTGTTCTATCTTTTTCATTTTTCCGTTTCTTCTCCGTAAGCTTCTTCGCCCTGTCCCTTTTCTTCCTGTATATCCGAATCTGTGTTATCATCGCCGGGCTCTTCGGTGAAAATATCTTCATTTCCGGACACTGCGTCGTCATCCTCGCCACCGAGTTCTTTCCACGACGGGATGTCTGATATGTCCCGTATGCCGAAGATGTGGTAGAAAGGGTCGTTTATTCTGATGAGCCGCGGATTCCCGGGCGTATTTTTGCGGCCGCTGTATTTTATGAGATTGTTTTTGAGA
>VMTI01000083.1 GCA_013791675.1 bacterium
CAAGATAAGAAACGCGGAGGAAGTTAGAGATAAAAGATAAAAGGAAAAATGGTCAAATGAGAAAATTACTAAAGCACGAAGTATTTTTTAAAAATGAAAATCAAAATGTTTTTTCAGCTGACCCTAAGTCAGATATCCGAGTATGCCGTTATACAGGAACGCGCTTAAGGCGTCTCTGTATCTCTCGGAATAAAGCTGTCCCATGCCCGGAATTACCGCTGAAAACGCGCCCGATAGCGCCGGTGATTTAGAGGGAAGCGTTTCCGCTTCCGCCGCCATGGAAGAAAGCTTAGCGGATTTTACAGCCAGAGGATTAAGCGGATAATCCGAGCTGATGCCGGCGAATTCTTTTTCTGATTCCTTCCAGTCCATATCTTCCGCAAGCGCCAGTGCGATGAAATAGCGTCCTTTGACGGCGTAATCCGTTGAAGGGTTTTTATCCGCAATCTTTTTAAAATGCGGTATCGCCATTGACCTTGCGCCGGAGCGGTAGTAACTCACCCCAGCCATATAATCCGCTTTAACGGCCAACGCGTTTTCGGGATAATCAGCGGCAAGTTTTTTAAAACTGTCCGCGGCGTCAAACCATTTTTCACCTTTTAAAAAGCTTTCGCCTATCCTATAAAGGCATAAAGAAATGTCTTCGCGGTTTTCGGGATGCCGGAATATGTGGCGTTCGTATTCCGTTATGGCGCGGTAATATTCGCCCTGCTTAAACAGGTGTTCCGCGAAATCCATTTGAGCCGCGGAAAATCCGCAAGCCGTTAATATGATAAAAACTCCAGCGCTAATTTTTTTCATCTTTTTTTATACCTCCGTCGGGTGTTATCATTTTTTTGTGAAATATATAATCGGATTCAGGCAAGTCCAGGAATCTGCTTTGCCCGGATTTGTTTACAGTGGGGTAATAAAGATACATTGAAGAATTCTCGCGGTAAAACATTCTGTCGGTTATCATAAGGAGCCCCGCCAAAGCCCCGTAATCTTTGACGGCCTGTTTACAGTAAGCCGAGCATGATGGGTAGCAGGGACAGTGTTGAGCGCGTTTCGCCGATAGATTTTCCTGATAAAATCCGGTCACCGTCATTATCATTACCCTGAAAGGCGAGCCGACCGCAGGATTCGGGCGGTGGGATATTTGCTCTTTCGCGCTTATGCGTTCCCCCCGCTCTTCGCTTTCCCAAGGGCCCTTGAAGGAATCAAAGGCGTTTAATGAGGCGGCCGCGAGCAGTGCAGCGGCGATAAAATTAAATTTATTGCGCTTGTTCATATTTTTTTTGGGCGGCTCGCTCTCTTTCACTGACATATTCTTTGTCTTTTTCTTTTGCCAGCCGATACATTTTTTTTGCCGATTCCCTGTCACCCTGTTTTAAATAAACAAGCCCCAAATTTATCATGGCTTTAGCGTAGCAGGGGTTATATTTTATTGCGTTTTCAAAACAAATTATCGCTTTTTCATAATCGCCCTCATGGTAATACAATATACCGAGATTGTTGTATGCGGTCGCGTATCCGGAGTCGCGGGCCAGCGCTTTTTCGTAGTGTTCAGCGGCTTTTTTCTTTTCGCCGAGTTTGTAGTATATAAAGCCGAGCGTGTTATACGCCCTGGAAGAGTCCGGCGCATCTTTAAGAAATGTTAGAAATTCATCCTCCGCCGCCCGGTAGTTCTCATCATCAAGCAGTACCATACCTTTGACATAGTGAGTATTTTCTTCACTCATCGCCTTCGCCGGTAAAAGCAGGATAATTAAAATCAGAATTCTAAACATTTTCAACTTGCCCGATTATACAAACACACCCGCCCATAGACAACATACACAGTTCCCAAGCGTCGCAATTTCCAGTGTCTCGCTGTTAGGTAGAGTGCCTCGTAAAGCTTCAAATATACTTGCGGTTTTCAACAGGAATATACATATTTGTGCTTTGAATTAGTCTGTCATTTGGTATAATCTCAATATGAGTAGCAGAGAAAATGCAGGACGCCCCCATTCGGTAGTGTCAAGCATTTTGTGTAAATTGAGCAAGCGCGGGAAGATTAGATTTATTCCCGAAAGGCATACACTTCCAACCCAACTCCATTTTACAAGCAACAAAACATAACAATAAATATGCCGACTTCTCGCCGGCGAGTA
>VMTI01000276.1 GCA_013791675.1 bacterium
ACAATGAAGGCGTATTCCTCATCACCTCGATATAAAATATACCAAAATAAAAATAAAGTTGGCAGGTTAAATTTGGACACTTGGGTCGCAAATGCCTGACAACCAATATTATGGGAGGATCAATGACACAGAAAATGCAGGTATACAAATGTGAGATTTGCGGGAATATCGTGGAAATGCTGCACGCGGGAAAGGGAGAGCTTGTCTGCTGCGGTCAACCTATGACGCTGATGCCTGAAAAGACACAGGAGCAGGAAGGCAAGGAAAAGCATGCGCCTGTTATTGAGAAGACCGCCAAAGGAATAAAAGTAAAGATCGGCTCAATCGCGCACCCGATGGAAGAAAAACATTATATTGAATGGATAGAGCTGATTGCGGGCGAAAGCGTCTGCAGAAAGTTTCTTAAACCCGGAGATTCTCCGGAGGCTGAGTTTGAAATAAATGCGGAAAATGTCTTGGCCAGAGAATACTGCAGTATCCATGGTCTTTGGAAAAGCTGATTAAGGGAGGTTTTTAATGGGCAATTTAAAAGGCACGAAAACAGAAAAAAATCTTTTAGCGTCGTTTGCCGGTGAATCTCAGGCGAGAAACCGCTACGCTTATTTTGCGAGCGTGGCTAAAAAAGAAGATTATATCCAGATATCTAATATTTTTCAGGAGACATCTGATAATGAAAAAGAACACGCGAAAAAATTCTTTAAGCTTCTTCCCGGCGGGCCTCTGGAAATCACAGCGGCATATCCCTCCGGAGTAATCGGCACAACAGCGCAGAATTTAAAGGCGTCCGCTGATGGCGAAAATGAAGAGTGGGCAAAGCTTTACCCTGCGGCTGAAAAGACTGCGGGGGAAGAAGGGTTTCCTGAAATCGCGGCAAGGTTTAAAAATATAGCGGCGGTGGAGAAACACCATGAAAAACGATTCCGGACGCTGCTTGAGAATATTGAGAACGGAACAATTTTCAAAAAAGATAAAGTTGTAAAATGGAAGTGCATCAATTGCGGTTATGTACATGAGGGAGCGAAAGCGCCCGAAGTGTGCCCCGCGTGCGATCACCCGCAGGCGTATTATGAACTTTTATGTGAAAACTGGTAAATCGGTGAGAGGGGGAAAACATGGTTAAGTTATGGAGATGCGAGATTTGCGGAGATCCTTATATCGGAGAAACCGCTCCGGACAACTGCCCGTTCTGCGGAGCGCATAAGCAGTATATAAAGGAAGTATCTGACGCGAAAGTCAGTTTTGATGTTGAACTGAATGAAAAAGACAAAGCTAACGCGGAACATGCGCTGGCCGTTGAGGTGAGTAACGCGACATTCTATTTTTGCGCTTCCCAAAAAGCGGAGGATAAAGAAGGGAAATTGTTGTTTAAGGCGCTGGGAAAAGTGGAAGCGGAACACGCCAGCATCTGGAAGAAAATATTAAAATTGAACAGCATTCCCGAAGGTAAGGATACTTGCCGTGAAAGCAAAAGCGATAATTTAAAAGAATCGCGGGAAAGAGAAACGAGGGCCATCGGATTTTACAGGAAAGCCGCCGAAGAATCCGCGAATGAAAGAATGAAGCAGCTCTTTATTGCGCTGGTTGAAATAGAAAAAGATCATCTGACATTTTCTGAAGTATAAAACAGCTTTGAAATTTTGCATGCCTGAGCGCCGTGCTTATTTATGATAAAGAAAATAGAAATTGAAACACTGCTCGCGCAGGCGTCTGACAGAGATTTCGTCCATTTGGCTTTTGACTGGGCGGAGAAACACCATAGCGGGCAGAAAAGGCTTGACGGCTCTCCGTACATACTGCACCCATACCGCGTAGCGCTTGAGTTGGGGAAATGGAAAATGGATGATACAAGCCTGATTGCCGGGCTTCTCCACGATTTGATAGAAGACACCGATGTCATTCAGGGCGATATAGATTCAGAGTTCGGGGAGGAAATCGCATCCATTGTCACGGCTCTGACAAAAATCAAAGAGCTTCCCGCTATCTCCAAGGATACTGAAAATCTCAGACAGCTCATACTCGCCATGGGAAAAGACGTGAGAGTTATTATCATACGGCTTGCCGATAAACTTGATAACATGAGAACGGCGGAGTTTCTGGAGCCCGGCCACAGAGAGCGTTTCGCGCGGGGTGTTCTGGAAATTTACGCTCCGCTCGCGCACCGGCTGGGTATGAATGTTGTTAAAACGGAATTGGAAAACAGAGCTTTCGCGGTGCTTCACAGCGATGAATTCAAAAAAATAGAAGAACGCCTGCGGCGACTGCATCCGCGCGCCAGCGGGGTAATTAAGGCGGTGGAGCGTGATCTCGCCCAGAAATTTCACACCAGCGGCGTCTCAGACGTTATTATTCAGGCGAGGGTTAAAAGCCCGCTGAGTATTTACAGAAAAGTGCTCAAGCGATCCAAAAAGATAGATGAACTGGAGGATATTATAGCCGTGCGTATTATAACGGAAGATACCGCCGATTGTTATAAAGTGCTTGCGCTTCTCCATGAAATTTATATTCCCGTCAGCGGCTCTTTCACTGATTATATATCCTATCCCAAGCTAAACATGTATCAGTCAATACACACGACTTGCGATGTCGGAGGAGAAATTGTTGAATTCCAGATAAGAACCGCGGCAATGCACAGAACCAGCGAATACGGCATCGCGGCGCATTGGAGATATAAAGACATGTCCGCCCGAGCCGTTGCGGGGCTCAGGAACTGGCTGGATTCATTTTACGAATGGCAGATGGACAAGCTTTCCAGAGAAGAATTTGTCCGCAACCTTAAAACAGAATTAAGTTATGACGAGATATTTGTTCTCACCCCGAAGGGCGACGTCAAAAGGCTTATAGACGGCTCGTCGGTGATAGATTTCGCGTATGCCGTGCACAGCGATATAGGCGACCATTTCCGCGGATGTCTTGTAAACGGCGTTATGCAGCCGATGCATTATATTCTTAAGAGCGGCGACCGTGTTGAAATACTGACCGCAAAACGAGCGCACCCCTCACACGATTGGTTGAAAATAGCGAAAAGCCCGTCGACGAGATACAAAATAAGACGCCGCCTCCGGGATAAATAGCGAACTTTATTACCGGATAAGGCCAGGCGTATTGACAAAATTAGTAATTCATACTATTATACTATCAGGAGGTGATTATTATGACTATAATCGCAGGTATATCAAAAGTGGCTCGCCATTTTCAAATCACAGTGCCGAAGTATGTCCGGGAATCCATAGGATTGAATGAAGGTGACCTGGTTAATTTTGAAGTCCGCGATGGAAAGGTTATTTTTGTTCCGGTGGTTTTGCGAAACAAAGAACAGGCATATTTCTGGACAGAGTCATGGCAATCAGAAGTTAGAAAATCAAAGGAGAATTTTAAAAAGGGGAATTTCAAAAAGTTTAAAAGCATCAAGGAAATGAGAAAACACTTCAGTGCTAAATAATATAAAAAGCTACACCATTCCCCCAAACATAGAGAAGAAACTTTTCAAGTTTCCAAAAAATATCAGGGATAAATTCTTTTCTTCTTTAGAAAAGTTGCTCGAGGATCCTTCTTATCCTGCATTAAGGAATAAAAAAGTAGAGGGATGTGATGACTGGGAATTTTCTATCACTATAAAATACCGAGCCACTTACATAACAGAAGGCAGCACTCTGCTCATTACCAACATAGGCAAACACGAAGACATATTTTAATCCACTCTCTGACAATGTCGGCGATAAGTGGTTAAATTAACTTGAAATGAAAAGAATAGAAATATTCAATATAAGACGCCGCCTCGGGGATAAATAGTTTTACTTTTCATTAGATTCTCAATAATTTTACATAATCTACCTTGATATTTCTTATTCTTTTTTTGTTTTGATTCTTTAATGTAAATTTGAACACTTCGTTTGTTTTGATTTGGATATACATACACTTTGATAAATTCGCTTTCTAAATTGCTTTACTTTTTTTTCATTATCATCCTCTTTTTGGATGGTGTGCAACGGACACACTGCTTCAGGCAGGCGGGAGCGTGAAGTTAGACGCTGTATAAGAAAAATACTATTCAAGCTTGTTTTTAAGTTGATCTAAAATATTTTTTATTTCTCGTTTTTTTATTTCTGGATCTTTAACTTGCAAATATTCTACTGCCCTAAACCTATCTCCACCTTTTCTATTTTGTGGTGGTTCAAGAGCTTCAATTAAAAGTGCTTCTGCTATTGAAACGAAAATCTCTGGAGAAATGTTCAGTATTTTTAGTTCAGAAAGTTTTGCATCTTTTAATACTCTTTTTAATCCAAACCAGGAGAATCTATTCCATCGGCCATTCAAACGATCAACAGTATGTTGATATATTCTTTTACCTAAATTCTGTTCAATTGCTCGTCCTACATATACTATTCGCTGTTCGTCATACAAAATATATACTCCAATTTGATATGAAAAGTCTATATGATTACCACCAGATTGTTGCCCTAACAATTTAGGATTATTAGACCAAAGCACATTTTCTCGCCGCCAAAACATACCAAAAGAATTAATAACGATATCTGTTTCTATTTCTTGTCCGGAATTATTTTCTTCCGAAGTTTGTGGTTGTTCTTCTTTAGGAATAATTGAGAGATGTTTCCTTAAAATATATTCTCCGGGCGCGGTTCTAGCAAACAATGCTTTTTCACCTTTTGTTTTTATTTCAGTTGTGATAACTGCATTTACAGTATCTGCAGGTGTCGCACCCAATTCCTTTCGTAATCCTTCAGCAACAATACTATCTGTAATATCCAAATAATGCATAGATGCTGCCGCTTTCTCGAGAATTTTTATTATCGAGTCTTTCCATGTCAAGTCTGCCATACTATTCCTCCCTATCTAACAAATCTTTTATACAGCGTCTAACGGTCACAGGCTGCCATTTCCCACCGCCAATAATGGCGGGTGAGGCGAATCCGAACCCGGCAGCCTGAAGTTAGCTGTCACATAATTCATTCAAACTGAATATGCTTTATAAACGGTTTTAAAAGAACTTCCCTAAAATATAGAGGTGGTATTAAATCACATAAAACTAAACCAATAATTGCTAGTTCTGTATGAAAACCTATCTCTCCTTTTATATTTGGAACACTTTTTTCTAAATTATCAGTTGCAGATTTGCACCAACAATTTAACTCTGTGTTATTCTTCATTAACTCGACAACAGTATCTACTGCCTTATCTCGAAAAGATGTTGTTTTGTGAGATTCATTTAGAATATCTTGTAATTGTTCGCTTTTTAGTTCCTTTAATTTTTCGATAAAATATTTCACTTTTCCAGTATTTGGTCCACAATTTAAATCATTCATATTTTCTCCATCATATTTCACTGTGACAGCTAACGGTCACCCGCTCACGCCTTGCTCATAATAAGGTTCGGCGAGACGCTTAGTCTCGCCCGGGAACTGTAAGTTATACGATATCCCATTAAATTGTCATTGCTCCTTAAAATTTAACAACTCCTGAACTAAATTCTGAGCAATATCTTGATTATCTGCATTTAGCATTTCTGAATAATATTTTTCTATTGTTTCTTCTGGATTGCCGAATACAGTTTCATAATGTTCAGCGCCTTCACAACCGCACATTAGTTTGATTTTCATTGCTTTCGTAAAGGGTCGCTTTAATAATATATTTAGATTTACAGGTTGGGCCCAATTCTTTGGAGGCAATCTAAAACTCTCTTTGCATATTAAACCCAATTTATATCCAAGTGTCATATTCCCAATCCAATTTATTGTGTCATAAGCTTCAAATTTTGCAGCACAATTACTTCCAGGTAAACTTATTATTTCAGCATTCATAAAAACATCACGAGCAATACCTAATCCTTCATTTCTTATCAAAAAACCAGTTTTTATTAATATTTGTTCTTCAGGTGTTTTGGTAATTTTTGGAGGTTTGGTTATGAAGTTGAAATATATCAATGGTTGAGGCCTTTTGCCGAACATTCCTTCTAAAATCCCATGTGGTACTGGAACAAAAGCTGAACCAGCTCTCATATAATAGTTGGAACCGAATATGCATTGATGCGGAGCATGATTGCTTTTCGGGATATGTGTTATTACATAGCCAGAACTGTCTTTTTCTTTTATCCCATAACATTCCACATTAGAATGTGGAGGAAGAGTAGACCTTGATATGGAACTTTGAATAAACGAAATAAATTTATCGACATTTTCAATTGGGAATTTCGCTTTTGCAACATCTGCATTATCTATATCTTTTGAGCAATCAATTCCCCAAACAATCACACCTCCCTCAGAATTCCCAAATCCCGAAATTGCTTTTGCTAAATTGTTTCTATCATTATCATGCAACTTGTTACCTTTGCCACTATCTGCTGATCTTTTAAAATCTAAAAATAGTTCTTCGCTTTTCCGATCAATGATAAACTTATTAATAGCATCCAATCCTACTTTTTTTATTTCTTCGAATATTTCTTTCGAACGTTCTGGTTTCGTATAATACCTCCCTTGGAGACACATAACGCCTCAACTGATGATAATTTATTGCGGTAAAATCCACAAGTAGCTGAAGGAACTTACATAAGTCGCACCATTTTGGATATGTTGACGCAAGAAAGCGCACATCGTTTCGCATTATATCTCCTTTTGGCCATGTTCACGCAACCTATGTAGGAGAATTCAAATAACCGCGAAGCAGAAA
Source organism: bacterium (assembly GCA_013791675.1). Lineage (GTDB taxonomy): Bacteria > CG03 > CG03 > CG03 > CG03 > CG03. The sequence goes on from VMTI01000276.1 coordinate 6,682, forward strand.
GCCTTTAGACAAAACTTCAAATAACTAATGTAACTTTATGAAATTTTGCGCACATTTATAAAACAGGATGTGCACACGTAACCCGACTGGATTTTCTTTTTGTATTCAAACCGTATTTTTTGGAGATTCACTCCCCATTTCCGTCTTGTGGCGCGGTTGGACTTACTGCGGTTATTGCCCGACATGGGTTTTTTCCCGCATACGCTGCATACTCTTGACATAATTTCTATCCTCCGCTCTAGCCAGGCATTTAATATTACCCGGACGTTTTGAGAATGCTATAAAATTTTCTAAAATTACGCAAGCAGAAGTCCAACAAGGAAAACCGTTTATGAATAAAACCGATGTGAGATATATAAAGGGAGTGGGCCCCGGAAACGCCGCTCTCCTGGAGAAAATAGGCATCCGCACAGTTGAAGAGATGTTTGCTTATTTGCCTTTCAGGACGGAAGACAGGAGGAATTACGTTTCCGCGCGCGAACTGACGGCTCTTCTGCCGTCGGATGACAGTTTCTTTGTCGCGGGCACGGTAAAAAAAATAACGGGCGGAAAATCGCCGTATAAGCGCGCGCAGGTTATTGAAATCATAATAGAAGACAAAGCTAAAACAGGAAATATAAGGCTGCTCGCTTTTAAAAACAGAGTAAAATATATTCTGGCTGTCCTTGAAACCGGACAGGAAGTCGCCGTTTACGGAAAAGTGGAACTCCTTGCCGAGGGTTTGACGCTCAACAATTTTGATTTTGAGATAATTAAACCCGGAGATAACAGCCTTTCTTTTTTTCGCATGACGCCTGTTTACCGCCTGACAAAAGGCATAAGCAGCAAGCGCTTCAGGCGCTGGATGTGGAACGCTTTGGAAAAATACGCCGAAGCGGCGGAAGAATTTATTCCCGAGGCCGTGCGGAAACGGCTTGCGCTTCCGCCGCGCGCGGAGATTTTCAGAAACGCCCATTTTCCTGATTCGCTTGAGGCGCAGGCGGCATCCTACCGGAGAATTAAATTTGAGGAATTTTTTGTTTTTGAATGCGCCATCGCCTATAACCGCGCGCGAATAAAAAAAACAAAAAAACCTCTGACATACAAGCTGAAAAAAAATCTGCTCACGCCCTGGAAAGAATCTCTTCCATTTGTTTTTACTTCCGGCCAGAAAAAAGCGATCAATGATATTTTCAGGGACATGCTTTCACCCTATCCTATGAACAGGCTTCTTCAGGGCGATGTCGGATGCGGCAAGACGGTGGTGGCGGCATCGGCGGCCGTTCTGGCAAAAGAAAATCTCTACCAGACGGCGATTCTCGCTCCTACCCAGACGCTGGCGGAGCAGCACTTCAAAACTTTTTCAGCGCTTTTGAAGGAAAGCCGTGTAAGGACGGTTCTTTTGACGGGCGGCATGAAAAAAGAAGACAGAAAAAAAACGCTTGAGGAAATAAGCGCGGGGAAAGCTGATATCGTGATAGGAACGCACGCGCTATTGCAGGAAAATGTTAAGTTCAAAAATCTGTCTCTGATTATAATAGACGAACAGCAGCGTTTCGGCGTTCACCAGAAAGCGGCTCTTTCCGCCAAGGGGCGGGCTCCCGATATTCTTGTTCTCACAGCAACGCCCATTCCGAGGGCGCTGTCTCTCGCGTTATTCGGAGATTTGGACAGAAGCGAGATACGCTCTCTTCCGCCGGGAAGAAAAAAAGTGGAGACCATTCACGGAAATTCTCAGGAAGCTTATGAACTGATAAGGCGTCAGATTGAAGCGGGTTTTCAGGCTTTTGTGGTTTATCCCTGTATAGAGGAAAACGAAACACAGGAAGATTATTCAGCTAAGGCCGCGCACAAATATCTTTCAGAAGAAGTTTTTCCGGATTACAAAGTGACGCTGCTTCACGGACGCATGAGCCCGGCCGCGAAAAACGCGGCAATGGAAAAATTTTCCTCCGGAAAAACAGATATTCTTGTGTCCACAACGGTTATTGAAGTGGGAGTGGATATCCCGCGCGCGACCGTTATGTTAATTGAAAACGCTCAGATGTACGGCCTGGGCACTTTGCACCAGCTTCGCGGCAGGATTGGCCGTGGCGGCGAAAAATCCTATTGCATAGTGACATCCCCGGGCGCGGATGCTCTCGCCACCCAGCGCATATCTTATTTCCTGAAAAGTTCGGACGGATTTGAGCTGGCGGAAAAAGATTTGGAACTGCGCGGCGCGGGGCAGTATTTCGGCACGGCTCAGCACGGCCTTATGGACATCAGTTTTAATTATAATAAAACGCTTGAAGAAAAATTCCCGCATCTGTCGGATATCGCGATACTGAACGAAGCGCGCCAAGAGGCCTTTCCCCTGATCAAAAACGACCCCGGTTTGCTAAAAAACAAGACGCTGAAAACAAGAATAATGGAGCGTTTCTCTGAAGGGTTTAATCTTGCAAAGGTGTCGTAAAAATAATATCATAAAGTTATGGTAAAAATTCCCGGAATTGCACTTGCGCTTATGATGTTTACGGCGAGGGCGTTATACGCGTCTCTTGCCGATGACCTCAAAACAGATATTGCTTCAGATAAGCCGCTTGTCCGCAGGCGCGCGGTATATTCCATCATTCATTCTACGCTTCCTCCTGTGGCGGCTATAAATTTGCTCGGCCGCGCCGTGCTTGACGAAGATCTTCTTGTGAAAAGGCTCGCCGTGTCGGGAATCGGCAAATTCAGCCGTTTCTTTGACGATATCTATACGGATTCCGCAACGACAACAGCTGTTTCAACATCCGCGGCTTCCGGCGATTTACATCCGCGTCTGCAAGGCGAGCTTACAGAAAACACTACGGCTCTGAAAAAAATCAATCCGGCCGCAACTATAGCGCTGGATATATTGAGAGCTGCGGCAAGCGACAGCGCGTCTGTTGTAAGAGCGGATGCCGTAAGAGTGCTCGGTACTTTCCCCGTGAGAATCGTAAGAGAGGATATTCTGGCCATGCTGAATGATTCCAGTTTTATTGTCATAAAAGAAGCGCTTCAGGCTGCCGCGAACCTTAAAATGATTGAGGCTTCGGATAGAATAGATAAATTATTGAAACACAAAAGCGAGATTGTCAGATTTTCCGCGGTGGAGTTCGCCGGGAACATGAAACTGGAAGAATTCTTTAAGCAAATAAAAAAAATTGCCGAAAAAGACAAATCTCCGGAGGTGCGAAAAAAGTCCCTTGCCGCCATGATTAAAATACGCCCGGATGACAAGGCCGACATACTAAAGGATTTTTTAAATGAAAAAGATATTTTTACCGCGCTTGATGCCGCTTTTCTGCTGGCAAAAGATTCTGATTATTCCGGAAAAGGAGTCGTGTTTTCGGCGTTTGAAAGCGAAGACCCCGCGATTCGTCTGGCTGCGGCGAAAATACTGCTTTATTATGACGATGAAGAAAGCCGTGGGCTTTTCAAAAAACTTTTAAACGACAGCGATTCCGATGTGAGAAGTTTCGCGGAGAAAAATAAGAGGAGGACGGAATGAAAAAAATTATTGCGGTTATTATGTTTTGCGGTTTGGCATCTGCGCAGAACGGCGGGCCTGAAAGCCAATTTAAGCTTATGAAAAGCACATCCGCCGCGGTGCGGCGCGCAGCGGTGAGTGATATAGGAAGAATGAGGCAGCCCTCTTCTGTGACTATCCTATGCGAAGCGCTTGAAAAAGACACTGACTTCGGCGTCCGAGCGCAGGCCGCTGAAGCTCTCGGAAATATGCGCAGCAGGGAAGCCATTCCCTCTCTGGTGAAAGCGCTGGGGGATACAAACAGAAATGTACGGTCGGCCGTCATTGTGGCATTTGGATACATAAGAGACAGTAAATCCGTTAAGCCGCTTACCGAATATTTAAAAGAGGAAAAAGATCTTGGACTGCAGATTTCGGCGCTCAATGTTCTCGGAGTGATTGGTTCCGAAGAAGCGGCGCCCGCATTGATAGAAATGCTGGAGAGCAAAAATCCCCGCTTAAGCGCAATCGCCTCCCAGTCTCTGGGCAGAATGCGTTATTCAAAAGCGGCCCAACCGCTACTTAAGGCCGCCAAAAACGATAACGAGTCTTTGCGAATGGCCGCCATAAAAGCTCTGGGGGAAATCAGAAATCCTGATGCCGTTAAACCTCTGGAGGGCATGCTGGAAAAAGAAAAATCATCTGAAATAAAAGACGCTATTGTATATTCTCTCGCGCAGCTTGGAAGCGATAAGGGTTTTGATATAGCCCTTGCCGCGGCGAAATCAGAAGATATAAACACAAAAAGAAAAGGGCTCAGGGCGCTCGGGCTGATGAAGAAAACAACAAAAGAGATAGAAAAAATAGTGCTTGAGGCGTTTCAAAGTCCGGACAGGGCCCTCAAAAGGGATGCCGAATCCACCGCGTCTTATCTCGGTATAAAACTGCCGGCTCCGGAAGAAGAGAAAAAAGAAATACCGCAAAAGCCAAAGAGTAAAAAATAATTCAGACAAACGCTCTGCGAATACACAAAACAGGTTTTGTTTGTTATCTGTCGCGGCGCCATTAATTCCCCTTTTTTGTAAAAGGGGTGGCTCGCCTTTGGGCGAGACGGGGTATTATCAGATTTATTTTGGAAATATTTTAGGAGGAAGCAATGATGGAAGAAAGAAACAGCAAGTTGGCAATGACTGAGATGCAGTTTAAGGCGGAAGTTGCCAAGTGCGAATACTGCGAAGAAAAGCCCTGCGAAAAGGCATGCCCGGCCAACTGCTCGCCGTTTGAATTTATAATGGCGGCAAAAGAGGGCGAGAGTCAGGATTATCTTCGCTCGGCGGCGGCGATAATGAAGAGTAATCCGTTAGGGGGCGTATGCGGAACGGTCTGTCCCGATAGGCACTGTATGGCGAAATGTTCTCATAAAGATTTTGACGGGTCGGTAAAAATTCCCGAAGTGCAGGCCTACATTATTCAGAAGGCTAAAGAGATGGGCGAACTACCGCTGTTCATGCCGTCAAAATCAAACGGAAAGAAAATTGCCGTTATTGGAGCGGGGCCGGCGGGGCTCGCCGCGGCCGCGGTGCTTTCGCAAAAAGGTTACAAAGTTGATGTGTTCGAGAAAATGAAAAACGCCGGCGGTGCGTGTAATCTTATACCGGATTTCAGGCTTGGCCGAAAAATAATAAAAACGGATATTGATTTTATAAAATCTCTCGGGAACATAGAAATAAAAACGGGTCAAAATATAAGCGATCCCGGAACTCTTCTCAATAAAGGATACAAAGCAGCTCTTTGCGCAACAGGCCTTTGGAGTCCGATAATGCCCGGAATAGAAAATCAGGACAAGGCCGTGGATGTTATAGAGTATTTGAGTAATCCGAAAAGATACAAATTTTCCGGTAAAGTAGCGGTTATCGGCGGCGGGGCATCGGCGGTTGACTGCGCTGTGACGGCTAAAAAGAACGGCGCCTCAAAAGTGGAGATGTTTATTCTTGAAACAGTTTCAGAAATGCCGTTGAGCGCCAAGGAAAGAGAGGAGCTTCTTGAAAACGGCATTGAACTTACCAATAGAACGCAGGTCGCGGCTATCAAAATAAATAACGGTAAAATTTCGGGGATTGAAACGGTAAAAGTTGATTTGCCAGCGGGTAAAAAATTCTCGCTTAAAGATTTAAAAACAATTGACGGATCAGAACAGTCAAGGAAGGATATAAAGAATGTTATCATCGCCATAGGCACCCGCGCCGAAAAACGTTTTGACAAAATAAAAGGAATTTTTTTCGCCGGGGATTACGCCAACGGCCCCACGACGGTTGTCGAGGCTGTCGCTTCCGGAAAAAACGCCGCGGAAGAGGCCGCGGCTTATCTTGCCGGTAAAAAAGCGGCGAAGGTGAAAAAGGACGTGAAGAGCACCGTGGAGATCAGCGGCTATGAGCCACTCCCCGTTTCTCTTGAGACGGATTTCTTCGGAAGAAAGATAAGGTCTCCCTTTCTGCTTTCTGCGGCCCCCCCGTCGGATGGTTACGAACAGATGAAAAAAGCTTATGAAGCCGGATGGGCCGGCGGCGTTATGAAGACGGCTTTTGATGGTGTGCCGATACACATCCCCGGCGAATATATGCACGCATTCAGCAAAACGACTTACGGTAACTGCGACAATGTTTCCGGCCATTCTCTTTCAAGGGTCTGCGCTGAAGTTAAGAAGTTAGTTAAGGAATTTCCCGACAGGCTGACGATGGCCTCAACGGGCGGCCCTGTCACGGGAAACGATAAGGAAGATAAAAAGGGCTGGCAGTCGAATACAAGAAAACTTGAAAAAGCCGGAGCCATGGGTATTGAATACAGCCTTTCCTGTCCTCAGGGCGGCGATGGCACAGAAGGCGATATAGTTTCCCAGAACGCCGCTCTCACCGCAAAAATTATAGGATGGATTATGGAAGTGTCCGACCCGAATATACCGAAACTTTTTAAGCTGACCGGTGCGGTGACATCCATTGTGCCGATAGCCAGGGCAATAAAAGAAGCGCTTGATAAATACCCCCGGAAGAAAGCCGGTATCACACTTGCCAACACTTTTCCGGTTGTGGGATTCAGGCCGAGCGAAAAAGGAAAATGGGATGAAGCTATTGTTTTCGGTATGAGCGGCGAAGCTGTGGCGCCAATAAGTTACAATACCCTGATATGCGCGATGCCGGTTGGGCTTACGATATCCGGCAACGGCGGCCCGATGAATTATAAACAGGCGGCGCACTTCCTCGCCATAGGCGTGAAAACGGTGCAGTTCTGCACGCTCCCCACAAAATACGGCTGCGGAATTTATGACGAACTTGCCAGCGGCGTGAGTTATCTTA
>VMTI01000016.1 GCA_013791675.1 bacterium
AAGTCAATGGCTTGTGAATCTGGCGGCGATGGTGCAGAACAATATGCAGCTGATGAAGTAAGATGAAATACGTTACAAAGAAGGGGCAGGATAAACTGCTCGCGGACCTCAGAAAGCTGAAGACCGAATCTGTTCCGCGCCTCAGCAAAGAAATAAATGAAGCGCTGGCGCAGGGGGATCTTTCGGAGAACGCGGAATACCATGCCGCGAAAGAGGAACTGACTAATGTTCAAAAAAGAATAGTCAAACTTGAAAACGCTCTAAGTTCTTCTTTAGTAATAGATGAAAAACAGATGTCTTCCGATAAGGTTTATCTGGGAGCAACGGTGGCGTTGCGGGATTCATCCGGCGAAAGTTCCGAATACACTGTTGTTTCCGCCGCAGAGGCGGATCCGGCGGAAGGCCTGATATCTTCTGTTTCGCCAATAGGCCTCGCGCTTTTGGGCCGGGCTGTCGGGGAAAAAGTGACTTTTGAAACCCCCGGCGGAACGAGGCAAGTGGAAATTGTTTCAATCAGAAGAGAGTGAAGTCGGATTTTTCTGTTAAAAGTAATGTGTGCGCGGTTTTTTTTCTTTTTTTAATTATTGTTTCCCACGCGCTTTCTTTTGAGATTATTAAAATTACGGAATACACTTTTCCCGGGGGAATAATCAAAGTGACCCTGGAAAGCCCCCGCAGATGTGAAGCCGAATTTATGGGGAAAGTCTATCCTCTTTTTAAAGACGATAAAATACAGGCGGGTTATATTCCCGTTCGTTTGGAAATGAGCGGCAAAGCCCCTCTTATTATCAGGGAAAAAAGATTTTTGAGAAAAGATAGAACAACAGAGAAAACAGTGACTATACAGAAAAAAAAGTTCAGGCAATCCCGTATAAGCGTTAAGAAAGAGGATATTCCTGCAATTTCCGACGAGAGCAAAAAAAATATAAAGCTGAATCTGGATTCTTTCACTAAAAATAAATACAGCGATAAATTTTCGCTTCCGCTTAAAAAATATATAATAACCAGTGGTTTCGGCGTCCGCCGTGTGGATAAAAAAGGGAAAACTCTGTGGCAGCACACCGGCGTTGATTTTGTCGCGCCACGGGGGACGGAAGTTTTTCCGGTGGCCCGCGGAAAAGTACTCCAGGTTATAAAGGATTATCCTCTTTACGGAAATGCCGTAATCATAGAGCACGGCCGGGGCGTTAAAAGTTTTTATATGCACCTGGATGAGGTTACCTGCGTGGAAGGCGAAATAATAACGGCAGAGATGTCTTTGGGCGCGCTGGGTTCCACGGGGCTTTCCACCGGCGCCCATCTCCATCTGGGGATATATCTTTTCGGCGTGCCGGTGGACCCGCTTTATGCCGTTGAGGCATTGTGAAGGATTGCCGCCGCAAAGCGGTTGTAAATTTCCGGAGGAAATATGATAAATATTTTTAAGGGTTTTCTTATAGGAATCGCGAATTTAATTCCCGGAGTGTCGGGCGGCACATTCGCGCTGATTCTCGGGATATACGAGAGGCTCGTGAAAGACATTAACAAAATAACTTTTAAAAATCTGAAAGCTCTCTGCGATAAAGGGCATCTCAAAGAAGCGTTCAACAATCTTGACGGAGTTTTTGTAATTTCTCTGGGAGCGGGAGCGCTTTTGTCCATTGTGTCGCTGGCCCCCGTTATAGACTGGTGCCTGAAAAATCAGCCGGCCCACACTCTGTCTTTTTTCGGAGGGCTTATCATTCCGTCGATTGCTTTGCCCGTGGGCGGAATAAAAAACAAAGGATTTAAAAACGCGCTGTTTGCTTTGCCGGGTATCGCTATTGTTGTTTTTGTCTATTTGTACGGGCCCTCGCAGACCTCGGGAAATTTTTCGCTTTTAACCGTTTTTGTCTGCGGGGCTCTTGCCACTTCCGCCATGATTCTTCCGGGCATAAGCGGCTCCTTTATTCTGCTGGTCATAGGCATTTACGAAACGGTAATAGGGCACATAAAAACATTTTTTTCGGGATTTGGCTTCCAGTCTTTTATTTTTCTGTCGGTTTTTTCGCTGGGGTGCGTTTTCGGTATCTTAGCGGCGGCGCGGCTTATTAAATATCTTTTTGAGAAATACAAAGACAGGACGCTGTTTTTCCTGGTGGGGCTTATATTAGGTTCTCTGGTGGTTCTGTGGCCGTTTAAGCATTACGCTTTCCGCGATGGAGCTAAAGCCAAAATAAGCATCGTCTCCGCGAAAAACACATGGCCTTCATCATCAAGAGAAGCCGTGCATTCCTCGCTTTTTTTTATGTTTGGAATTCTTTGCGCCGCAATGCTGGGCAGCATTGAGAAAAAGAGAAGTTCACGTAATGCTGATTGATTTTCACGCGCACGCTTTCCCTGATAATATAGCGCCACACGCCATTAGGGCTCTTTCGAAAAATGGCGCTATTCCTTGTTTTCACGACGGCACAATTTCAGGCCTTCTCTGTTCCATGGATGAAGCGGAAATAGAAAAGTCGGTCATACTCAATGTGGCGACAAAGCCCTCTCAGACGGAAAATATAATAAAATGGTGCCTCAAAATAAGGAGCGGCAGAATTATTCCTTTCGCGAGCGTTCATCCCGAAATCAGAGAAACGAAAAACATCATTAAAAGAATAAAAGGCGAGGGCATTAAGGGAATAAAGCTCCATCCCATGTATCAGGATTTTGAACCGGACGATGAAAAAATGTTTCCTTTATATGAGCAAATTTCAGATGAGGGACTTATAGTTGTTTTCCATTCGGGAGACGATATAGCTTTTCCTGATGACCGCCGCGCGGAAATAGGCCGTATAATTAAGGTGCGCGAAAAATTTCCCGCTCTTAAAATTGTTGCCGCACATACGGGCGGCTGGATGCGGTGGGAAGAAGTTCTGGAAAAAATGGCGGGCAGGAATATTTATTTTGATATTTCAATGACGTCGGGATATATAAAAAGTCACGAGCTGTTTAAGGACATAATCAAAAAACATGACGGGGACAAGCTGCTTTTCGGAACAGACGCCCCGTGGGCGGATCAGAAAAAAGAAAGTGATTTTCTGAAAGGCCTTGAAATAGATAATAAACTCAGGGAGAAAATATATCACCTGAACGCGGAGGGGCTTCTTGATTCTGTCCGGTAAACAAAGGAGGATGATATGAGAGATTTGGAAATTATTTTTTCAAAAGAGCCTTTTTCAAAATTGAGCGTCAAAGGCCGGGATTTTTTTCTGGAACACGTGCAAATAATATCGTCGCGAAAAGGGAAGGCCCTTATCAGGGAAGGAGACAAAGGGGATACCGTATATTTTCTTTTAGAAGGATGCTGCAGCGTTCTTATAGACACCCCGAAGGGAAAACTGCCCATAGCCCATCTTTATCCGCCGGATTTTTTTGGCGAGATTGCCGTACTGGATGAATTTTTATCCGGTATGAAAAGAACAGCGACGGTCGAGAATCTCACCGATATCACAGCTGCCGCGATGAAATCTCCGGATTTCAAAGAATTGTGCGTCGCCAATACAAGCGTGATAGGGAGCATAGACAAACTTTACAGGGTGCGCTGCAGGGAACTTGATGAACTTAAAGAGAGGATAAAGAATATCTGAGACGCAATGGACTGGAAGAAAATAGGCGACGGGCTTTACGCCGGAGATAAGAAAGCCGAGGTCAGGAGTATCAGGGTTCCTGATTCGGCTGGCACCTGGCGGCGCTACAGGATAAGCACGGCGTGGGAACTCGGCGCCGAAAAATTTACACTTATTCCCGCCGAGGCCAGGCTTGTGAAAGACGAGGGAAAAAACATAGGATTGCTCATAACCGGCAGGGATTCGGGCCTTGTCAAAATAGGAAAAAAATTAGGCGTCGTGCAGCAGATTCTCACAAGCTTTAACGCTGTAAACAAAAAAGCCGCGGCGCGGCTCACAGCGGGGCTCGGCCTTGAATTTTACGAAGAAGAAGATAGGATTCTCGCCAAAGAGCTCGGCTGCGAATAATACAGCATTAGGCAATGTCCCCAATACTGTTGCCTAAAAGCCGAAATATGATAGAATGTAGCAATCGGGGTGTGGCCCAGCTGGCTAGGGCACTTGACTGGGGGTCAAGGGGTCGTCGGTTCAAGTCCGGCCACCCCGACCATTTCAAACTTGTTGCGCGATTTTCAAAAAAATTCGGTGAGCGATGCTCACCGTTCTTTTCGGAATTTCCGGAATCCCCCTCTGAAAAAAACAAAAAAGACCATGGCTTTTCCAAATCCAAATCAAAGGTTTTGTCCAGCAAGCGGCGGTTCGTCGTCGCT